>JAYVCN010000001.1:0-2600 GCA_043749875.1 Candidatus Eiseniibacteriota bacterium
GTGGGCCTACTTCCGTCGCGCGCGCGGCGCGAGTGCGAACACCGCCGCTCGCGCGACGCTTGTGGCACGACTGCTCTCGCCGCCCGGTGTGGCCCCGCTCGCCGCGGCCCGCCTGCCGATCGCGCGTGCGACATCCGACCAGCGCACAGCGTTCGCGCTGCTCATGCCGGACGCCACGCCGCTCTCGACTGGAGCACTGCCCCGGCCGGCCTGGCTCAATCGCGACGGCTTCGTATCGCTCACGGCCGACGCTGCCGCTGCCGTGCGCACACCCCAGCTCGCGGGCTTCCGCCGCTTCGACGCCGACACGCTCTGGCCGCCGCGCTTCGTCGCCATCGCCAGCGGCGCGCTGCACGCCCGTCGCATCGCCATCGACCCCGAGGGCGGAGGCGAGGACCCGGCCGGCATCGCTCCGGGTGGCACGCGCGCGTCGGCACTGAACCTCGAGGTTGGCCGCGCGCTCGCCGCCATGCTCGTCGCGGCGGGCGCCCCAGTGGTGCTCACGCGCGACGGCGACCACGCCGTGAGCGAGCTCGAGCGCGTGCAGGTGGCCGAAGCGTTCCGCGCCGAGCGCTACCTGCGCATCGGCCACGCCAACGCTCCCCCGCTCGCCGGGCATTACTTCAACAGCGGCGCCGGCCGACGCTGGGCGCAACGATGCGCCGCAGCGCTGGCGGACTTGGGATTCGCAGCCCCGCGCGTCGGCGAGTCCGCCAAGTATCCGCTGGTGCAGACGAGTGCCACGGCGGTTTACATTTCCGCGGCGCGCACCGACAGCTCCGAGGCTCTGCTGCTCTCGCCCGGCCGGTTGCGCGCGGAGGCCTACGCACTCTACCTGGCGCTCGCGCGCGACCTGACCGCGGACGGTGGTCACTGGGCGCTCGACTCGCTGCGCGTTCTCGCCGTCGACGGGCGCGGCATCGCCGGCGCACCCGTGCGGCTCGGAGCTGCGTTGGTCGTGGCCACCGACAGCAGCGGAACGGCGCGTTTCGCGCGCACGGAGCCCGGCCCACTCGACGTGCGGGTGGACGATGCACGCGCCCGACTGCATGCGGTTCTGCTAGACTCAGAGCGCGGGCGCGTATTGCAAGTGCCGCGCTGACCGACCGGGCTCGCAGCGGCCGTCCCTCGCCCGGGGCCGGGTACCCATGTCGCATCCTCTGACGCATGGCATCGACACCTTCTTCAGCGAGTACTTCGCCAATCGGCGTCGTGTCGCCGTCGTGCTGCTGGCGGTCTCGAGCGTGCTGTTCGCGCTCATCCTATTCGTCGGCCGCCGCGCCGCCGAGACCGACCTCGCCGATCCCAAGCGCTTCGGGTTCGAGGGCCCCAAGCAATGGGTCGAACGCATCCGGCTCGAAGAGTTGGCCGCCGAGGACAAGCCCGGGGTCTACGCCATCACCTACCTCACGGCCGAATCGCGACGCGGCGGCAAGCGTCCCACGAAGCGCGCGTCGCATCCACAGGCGGAACCGGAGATCCAGAAAGCGCCCGGCGAGGGCGATGCCGACAGGGACATCGTCGCCAAGGCGCGCATGATGGCAGTGCAGGGCCCGATCATCCGCTCGGAGGACCTCGTCATCGAGCGACTGGTGCGCCCCGAATATCCGAGCGAAGCACGCGAACGAAACATCGAGGGCATCGTCGAGGTGCTGGCGCTCGTGGACACCACCGGCTCCGTCCTCCAGATCCAGATCGTCGGCGGCACGCATGAACCCATGCTCGAGAGCGCGGCGGCCAAGGCCATCCTCGCGTGCCGCTACCGTCCGTACCGCGTCGACGACCAAGCGCGCCGCGTGTGGGCGGCGTATCGGATCGCGTTCTCGCTCTATTGATCCTGCGCGCCGCGCGCCTCGACAGCCTTGCCGTGGCGCACGACGTAGATCATGAGCGTGGCCTGCTCGCTCGTCAGGTCCAGGAAGCCGCCCGCACGCGTCGTGTCCCCCGGCGCGTGCAACTGGTCGGCGATCTCGCTGGCCGTGAGCGCACCCGCGTCCACGGCCGCCGCGATGCAACGCCCGGCGAGGAAGCCGCGCGTCCACTGCGAACCGGACCGCGTACTCGTCGCGGCCGCGAGTGAATCGAGTCGCACGCGCGTCGCTGCCGGCAGGTGCCAGTCGTCGTCCACGTACGTCACGCCCTCGAGCAATGGCCGCGCGGCGGGCCGCATGGCCTCTGGCGCCAGCGCCGGACCGCCGCACACGCGCAGCGCAGCGCCCGCGGTGGCGAGAGCTCGCACCAGCGCCTCGGCGTCGCGGCTCGAGCCGTCCCACAACAGCACATCCGCCCCCGACGCCTTGAGGGATGCAGCGAGCAGGGCCACCTCCGGTCCGCTCGCAGGTACGACGTCGCGCCGCACCACCTTGCCGCCGCGCGCCTCGACCTCGAGCGCGAACGCCGTCGCGAACGCGCCGTGCACGCCCGCGGCGGACCCGGCGATGGCTACGCCGTGCGGCGCGTCGCGCAGCACCGCCTCTGCCAGCACATGCGCGCGGACCGCGACGGCAGGGCCCAACTGGAACACGCGCGGACCGACCTGGTGGATGCGCTCATCGGTGGCCGTGGGCGAGACGAGCACCTGTCCGGTGAGCCGCGTGGCC
>JAYVCN010000002.1:0-5966 GCA_043749875.1 Candidatus Eiseniibacteriota bacterium
TCTCGAGCCATGCGCGCACTGGGGTCGCACGCCGCCGTGCGCGGATGCATTGATCGCCGCCGGCATCGCGCGCTGCGTGGTGGCGACGCGCGACCCCGATCCGCGCGTGAACGGCAGAGGCCTGCGCAAGCTGCGCGCGGCGGGCATACAGGTCGACGTCGGGCTGCTCGCTGACGCGGCGCGCGCCCAGCTTGCCGGCTATCGCCGCGCCCAGGAGCGTGGGCTGCCGCGCATCACCTGGAAGGTGGCGGCGACACTCGATGGCCGCATTGCCGACTCGCGCGGGCATTCGCGCTGGATCACCGGGCCGGCCGCGCGCGCCGACGGACATCGGCTGCGTGCGGAGAGCGACGCGATTGTCGTGGGTGCGCGCACGGCGCGCGCGGACGACCCGCAGCTCACCGCGCGCACCGGCACCCGCGCACGCGGAGCACAGCCGTTGCGCGTCGTGATCGCCTCGCACCTGGCGCTGCCGCGCTCGCTCAAGTTGTTCCGCCCACCGCTCGCGCGCGGCACCGTGGTGGCGTGTACGAACGCCGCGCCCGCCGCGCGCGAGCGCTGGCTCGCCGCGCGCGGCGTCAGCGTGTGGCGGCTGCCCTCGAAATACGGGCGCGTCGCGTTGGCAGCGCTCGCCGAGCGACTCGCGCGCGAGGGTTGTCACGAAGTGCTCGTCGAGGGCGGCGCGATTCTGGGAGCCGCATTCCTACGAGCAGGACTGGTGCAACGACTGGTGCTCTATACGGCGCCACTCGTGCTCGGCGGCGGGCTCGCGTGGTGCGATGGCCTCGACCGCTCGCTTGCGGACACGCCGCGTGGTCGCATCGTCTCTGCCAGCCGCGTCGGCGAAGAGCTGTGCCTCGTCGTGGACCTGGAGGACTGACGTGTTCACCGGACTCGTGGAAGAACTGGGCCGAGTGCAGGCGGTGGAGGAGCGACCCGATGGGCGGCGCTTGTGGATCGCCGCCACGCTTGTGCTGGCCGACGCGAAACTCGGCGACAGCATCGCGTGCTCAGGCTGCTGCCTGACCGCGGTGGCGGTGGAACCCACTCGCTTCGCCGTCGAGGCCGTGCCGGAGACGCTGCGGCGCACGACGCTCGGCAGCTGGCGAGCAGGCACGGCCGTCAACCTCGAGCGCTCGCTGCGCTTGAGTGACCGGCTCGGCGGGCACCTGGTGCAGGGCCACGTCGACGCGGTGGGCGAGGTGCGCACCGTCATCGCAGAGGGCGACGGGCGACGCATGACGCTGACGATCCCTACGGACCTGCATCGGTTCGTTGCAATGAAGGGCAGCCTGTCGGTGGACGGCGTGAGCCTCACGGTCGCCGGGCTCACCGACTCGGGCTGCGAAATCGCGTACATTCCCCACACACTCGCGGTGACGTCCGCCGGCGCCTATGCGCCCGGCACGCGCGTGAATCTCGAAGTGGACCTGCTGGCCCGCTACCTCTCGCGCATGCTCGAGACGCCGGGCGAAGGACGATGAACGTGACCCCCGTGAAGACTCCCGTCCGGCGTGCGCGCCGGACCCCGATTCGCCCGCCGGCGCCGCCCCGGGACGCGGCGCGAGCTCGCCCGAACGCTTCCGCGCGAGCTCGCCCGAGCGGTTCCGACGTCCGGCTCACCGTCGATGCGGCCCTTCGCCTGCTCGCCGCCGGCAAGATGCTCATCGTCGTGGATGACGAGGACCGCGAGAACGAGGGCGACATCGTGTTCGCCGCCGAGCACGCGACGCCGGCGCTGGTGAACTTCGCCGTCAAGCACTGCCGCGGCATCCTGTGCGCGCCCATGGCCCCGGAGATCTCCGACCACCTCGGGTTGAAGCTGCTGGTGTCGGATAACACTTCCAAATTCGGCACGCCATTCACCGAGTCGGTGGACGCGCGCCGCGGCACCAGCACCGGCACCTCGGCGTTCGATCGCGCGCGCACGTTGCGTGCATTGGCGCGCCCGCGCGCGGTCGCCGAAGACTTCGTGCGACCCGGGCATGTGTTCCCGCTGCGCGCCGTTCCGGGCGGAGTGTTGCGCCGTGCCGGCCACACCGAGGCCGCACCCGACCTGTGCCGGCTCGCCGGCCTGCGTCCGGTCGCGGCGGTGTGCGAGATCCTCGCCGAGGACGGCCGCATGATGCGCATGCCGGCGCTGCGCGTGTTCGCCGGCCAGCATGGCCTCGGCATCCTCAGCATCCGCGAGCTGATCGCCTGGCGCCGCCGACGCGAACAGCTCGTGCGGCCGGTGCTGCGCGTGCCGCTGCCCACGGCCGAGGGCGTGTTCCAGCTGCACCTCTACGAGAGCGTGCTCGAGGGCGACCATCACATCGCGCTCGTCAAGGGCCGCATCTCGGCCACAAGGCCGGCGCTCGTGCGCGTCCACTCGCAGTGCCTGACCGGCGACGTGTTCGGTTCGCAGCGCTGTGACTGCGGCGCGCAGCTGCGCGCCGCTCTCTCGGCCATCGCCAAGCGCGGCTCGGGCGTGCTGCTCTACCTGCGGCAGGAGGGCCGCGGCATCGGGCTCGAGAACAAGTTGCGCGCCTACCAGCTCCAGGACAAGGGCTATGACACGGTGACCGCGAACCTGAAGCTCGGCTTCGCCGCCGACCTGCGCGACTATGGAATCGGCGCGCAGATCCTCGCCGACCTCGGCGTGCGCCGCATCGACCTGCTGACGAACAACCCGCGCAAGGTGGTCGGGCTCGAGGCGTACGGGCTCACCATCGAGAAGCGCATCCCGGTGCAGATGAAACCCAATCGCTACAACAAGCGCTACCTGTCCACCAAGCGGGACAAGCTCGGCCACCTGCTCGATCTCACTGGCGGTGACGCGTGAGCGTGACGGCGCAGCGCTTCGCCATCATCGCCGCGCGCTGGAACGAAGCGTTCGTGAAGCGCATGGTCGATGCGGCGCTCGACACGCTGCGCCGTGAGGGCGTGCCCGACGACCACGTCGAGCTCACCTGGGTGCCGGGCAGCCACGAACTTCCCGTCACGGCGTCGTGGGCCGCGGACTCTGGACGCTTCGACGCCGTGCTCGCGTTCGGCGTCGTCATCCGCGGCGAGACCGAGCACTTCCGCCTCGTCGCCGACGGCGCCACACAGGGCCTGCAACGCGTGGCGCTCGACAGCGGTGTGCCGGTCTTGAACGGCGTGCTGGCGGTGTACGACGCAGCCCAGGCCGAAGCGCGCTGCGGCGGCACGCACGGCAACACCGGGGCGCAGACCGCGCTCGCCGCACTCACCATGGCCAGCCTGTACGCCGCCACGCGAGGGCAGGCGTGAGCGCCCCGCCGGGAGCGCGACGCCGCGCGCGCGAGGTGGCGTTTCGCGTCGCGTACCAGGCCGATCTTGCGGGCGATGCATACCCGCTGGCGTGGAACCTGCGGCGCGAGCATGAGGAGCAGCTGTCCGCCGACCAACTCGAGCTCATCGAGGCGGTCATCGGTGCGCTCGAAGCGCGCGGGCCGGAGATCGACAGCGAGTTGCAGGCCGCGATGGAGGGCCGCTGGTCCATGGCGCGCCTGGCGGCAACCGACCGGGCCGTGCTGCGCGTGAGCGTGGCGGAGTTGCTCGCGCGGCCGGGCTCGCCGGCGCGCGTCGTGCTCGATGAGGCCATCGAGATCGCGCGCATCTACGGCAGCGAGGAGTCCGGCCGGTTCGTGAACGGCGTGCTGGATCGCGCGGCGCGCCGCCTGCGGCCGGCGGAGTTCTGATGCTGCATGCGATCGTGAGCGACGTGCACGCGAACCTCGAGGCGCTCGAGGCCGTGCTCGCCGACATCGAACTGCGCGCTGCCACCGACATGGTGTGCCTGGGCGATTTCGTGGGCTACGGCGCATCGCCCAACGATTGCGTGGCACTGCTGCGCCCGCGCGTGGCCGCCGCGGTGCTCGGCAATCACGACCAGGCTGCACTCGAGCCGGCCATGCTCGAGTACTTCAACCCCGAGGCCGCGGCCGCGGCGCGCTGGACGGCGGACGCGCTCACGCGCGAGCACGCCGATTACCTCAGGTCGCTGCCGTTCTCGGTGCCCTGGCGCGGCGTGCGGCTCGTGCACGCCTCGCCGGCGGAGCCCGAGGCGTGGAACTACGTGTTCTCGCCGCTCGAGGCAGTGGACGAGATGGGCTACTGCGAGGAGCCAGTATGCTTTGTCGGGCACTCGCACTTTCCCGGCACGTTCGAGATCGACGGCGCACGCTCGAACTATTCGCGCGAGCCTCGCGTGGCGGGTCACCCGGATCGTCGCTACCTGATCGTGGTGCCGAGCGTCGGGCAGCCGCGTGACGGCGATCCGCGGGCGGGCTACCTGATGTGGGACGACGTCGCGTGGACGTTCGAGCAGGTGCGGCTGGACTACGACCTCGAAGGTGCCATGCGGCGCATCCGCGCGGCCGGCCTGCCCCCGCACCTCGCCGAACGCCTGCGCTGGGGGGAGTAGACCATGGCGCGCGTCTCGACGCTGGATCACTGGGAGTCCTACTGGAAGGGGCACCAGCAGGACATCGACGACACCTATTCGACCGGCGGTCGCCTCGTGCGCGAAGTGCTGGCGGACGGGCCGGTGGCCGGCAAGCTCGTCATGGAGATCGGTGCGGGGTCGGGCCGTGATCTGTTGGAGCTGGCACGCCTGGGAGCACGTGGGATCGTGCTCGACTATTCCCCGGCGTCGCTGGCACTCGTGAAGCAACAGGCCCTGTCGCAGGGCATTCCGGTGATGTTCGTGCAGGCGGACGCGACGCGCATGCCATTCCGGGATGGCGCCATCGACATCTCGTTCCACCAGGGACTGCTCGAGCACTTTCGCGACCCGCGGCCGTTGCTCAAGGAGAACGCACGCATCACGCGCTCCGGCGGGCGCGTGCTCGTGGACGTGCCGCAGACGTTTCACCTGTACACGGTGATGAAGAACTCGCTCATCGTGGTGAATCGCTGGTTCGCGGGTTGGGAGACACAGTTCACCGTGGGTCAGCTCGAACAGTTGGTGCGCGAGTCCGGGCTCGAGGTGACACGCAGCTACGGCGACTGGATGGTGCCCGGCCTGTGGTACCGCGTCGTGCGCGAGCTATTGAAGCGCGGCGTGAACGTGCGCCTGCCGCTCCACCCACGCGGCCCCGCCGTGTGGTCGCACGCGTGGGAGGGACTCCGCGCGCAGCTCCGGCGCCAGCGCTGGGCGCTCAACACCTGCCACGTCATTGGCGCCGTGGGGCGCCGCAGGTGAAATGCAGATGAGCAAGCACTTACTGGCGATCAACTTCCGCGATCCCGCGCACCCCGAGGCGGGGGGCGCCGAGCTGCACCTGGAGCAGGTGCTGCTCGACGCCGTGCGTCGCGGCTGGCGCGTGACCTGGCTCGCCACCACGTTCCCGGGCGGTGCGGCCGAGGGCGAACACAAGGGCATGCGCGTGGTGCGGCGCGGGACGTGGTGGAACTTCAACTTCGTGCTGCCGGGCGTGCTGGCGCGCGAGTTCGCGGGTGCGCGGGCGCCGGACCTGATCGTGGAGGACATCAACAAGGTGCCGTGCTTCACGCCCTGGCTCACGCGCGTGCCGGTCGCGGTGATCGTGCCGCACCTGTTCGGCAACACGGTGTTCCGCGAGGCGAACCTGGTGGTCGCGGCGTACGTGCTGCTGCTCGAGGCGTTCATCCCATTCGCCTACGTCCGTTGCCGCTTCCTGGTGATCTCCGAGAGCACGCGCGACGACCTGGTGGCGCGCGGCATCGCGCGCGAGCACGTGACGGTGGTGCACTGCGGCCTCGACCACGAGCGCTACCGTATCGATTCGGCGGTGGCGAAGGCCGCGCGCCCGACGCTTGCGTTCGTCGGCCGGCTGCGGCGCTACAAGGGGCTCGACTGGGTGATGCGTGCGCTGCCCGGCGCGCTCGCGCGTGTACCCGGCTTGCGTCTCGAGGTGATCGGCGATGGGCCCTATGCCGCCGCGCTCAAAGCCGAGGCTGCGCGCCGCGGACTGTCCGAC
>JAYVCN010000003.1:0-5778 GCA_043749875.1 Candidatus Eiseniibacteriota bacterium
CTACCTCTCCCAGTGGGGTGCGTTCGGCAGCGAGAATGGACAGTTCTGGTCGCCTTACCTCGTGGCCGTGGATGCCAGCGGCAATGTGTACGTCTCGGACCAGCAAAATAACCGCATCCAGAAGTTTACGGGCTCGGGCGCCTACATCACCCAGTGGGGCACACCTGGCCAAGGGAACGGGCAGTTGACGCAGCCTGCTGGAATTGCGGTCGACGCCGGGGGTAGGGTCTGCGTGACGGACTGGCAGAATTCGCGCATCGAGGTCTTCACCAACGGCGGCGCCTACCTGACCCAATGGGGGACGGCGGGCACTATAAGTGATGGAGGCGGGCGATTCGCTGCGCCATGGGGAGTGGCTGTGGATGCCAGCGGCAATGTCTACGTGGTCGACAGTGGCGGCAACTGCCGCATCCAGAAGTTTGGCCCGTTGCCCACACCCACGAAGGCTACGACTTGGGGACGGCTCAAGGCTCTGTATCGATAAGGGGTCGTTCGTGCACGAATCTGACCTCGCCGTCCACGAAGGACCTCATTCTTGCACGAATGACACGATCGGCCCCCCTGAGCGCGGGCGTCTCCGCCGAAGTTGTTAGCGGAAACGGGCCTTCAACGCTGTCCAGGTTGTGCGAACGGTGGAGGTCGGGAGCGTCCCGAACTGGAAGACCTGATTACTGAGGTCGGTGACATAGATCTCGCCATCGTTGGCCACTGCGATGCGGACGGGGGAGATCAGTGCTCCAACCCCAGGTGATCCGCCCCATTGGGTCAAGTAGACACCCTGATCAGTGAAGACCTGGATCCGGTGGTTGAAGTAGTCGACGACAAGCACACGACCTTGGAGGTCGATCGCGACTCCCGTGGGATCGTGGAAGGTGCCCCGGCCGGTGCCGAGCGAGCCCCACTGACGGATCAAGGCGCCCTGAGCCGTGAACATTCGCACTCGGTTGTTGAACGGGTCCGTCACATAGACTCGGCCGCTCCTATCAATTGCGATCCCTTCAGGTCGGACGAGCCCCCCCCAACTCATAAGGAAAGTACCATCGGGCGAGAAGACCTGAATGCGATCGTTGCCCGTGTCCGCGATGTAAACCTTGCCGTCGGGCGACACCGCAATCCCCACGGGGTAATCGAACAGTCCCGCCCCGGTCCCGTAGCTTCCCCATTCACGGATGAACTCGAAGTTCGTATTGAACACTTGGACCCGCTGATTCGAAGTGTCCATGACGTAGACCAGGTCACCATGTAGCGCAACGCCCGTCGGGTAGCTGAAACGACCGGGTGTCGTGCCGATGCCGCCCCAGATGGTCAGGGCCGTACCCACGCGATCGAAAAGCTGGACACGATCATTCCCATCGTCCACCACGATCACCCGGTTCTGTGAGTCGATCGCGATGCCATAGGGCCCGTTGAATTGTCCGAAACCGCCTCCGCTCCCGCCCCAACTGCCCAGGAAGGCGGGCACCTGCGCAGTGGTCGTCGCGGGGGATGCGGCTTCAAACCACGCCGCGAATGCGAAGAGTGTCAGTAGCCGTGCGAGCGTTCTGCGAGCCGACATGGCGAACCCCCTTCAAGACGCATACGCATCAAGCGACATAAGTGGTGAAGCCTGCACGAGAAGTACCGGGGCGACATGCGCCGAGTGCGCATCCGGGCTACAGCCTCGGCGTCAATCCGAGTCCAGCGCCGTCTATTCTACTCCATGGATGCCAAGCCCCAAGGGTCCATCCCACTGGGGGCTTGTAGCCGCGACGTCCGATGGTTCGCTCGCCCGGTCATGCTGTGATCTCGAACCAACCCGCTCGGGAAGAAGTAGCCATGCTCGCCTCGCCGCCTTCGGCCGTCCTCAAACGAGGTCCTTCGTGGACACTGCGGCGACCGACTGAAATCGCTGAGTTGTCGGCTGAAGCGCAGGGAGATCCCGCGGTCCCTTTCGGCACGGCGCGGAAACCGCGGTGAGAGCTTCGCGGGCGGCCCCCCCCTCGGCCGGACTGGCCTGAAGGTTGCCGCAGAAGCACGGGCTTGCCGACGCCTACGTACGTAGGACTCACCCCGGGATGGCAGCCCATAGACCCCGCCGCGTGCTTGGCTTCCGGACTCATCCCGACCGCTTGCGAATCCGCGACTCGCCTACAATGGCAGATTCCCGTGCTTCTTCTTCGGCAGCTCCTGCCGCTTGTTCCGCAGCATCTCGAGCGCCGCGATCAGCTTCGGCCGGGTGTCGGAAGGCTCGATCACGTCGTCCAGGTAGCCGAGTTCCGCCGCCACCCAGGGTGACGCGAACTTGTCGTTGTACTCCGCCACCAGCCGCTTCCGCTCCACCACCGGGTCTGCAGCCCGCGCCAGCTCCTCGCGATAGAGAATGTTCACCGCGCCATCGGCGCCCATCACCGCCATCTCGGCTGAAGGCCACGCCACGTTGTAGTCTCCGCGGATGTGCTTGCTCGACATGACGTCGTAGGCGCCGCCGTAGGCCTTGCGAACGACCACGGTCAGCTTGGGCACGGTCGCCTCGCAGTAGGCGTAGAGCAGCTTCGCGCCGTGGCGGATGATGCCGCCCCATTCCTGGCGCGTGCCGGGCAGGAACCCGGGCACGTCCTCGAACGTCACCAGCGGGATCTGGAACGCGTCGCAGAAGCGCACGAAGCGTGCGGCCTTTACACTCGAGTCGATGTCGAGGCAGCCAGCCAGCACGCGCGGTTGGTTGCCCACGACACCGACGGGCCGTCCGTTCAGCCGCGCGAACCCGACGATGATGTTGCCTGCGAAATGCTCGTGCACCTCGAAGAAGTCGCCGTCGTCCACCACCATGCGCACGAGTGATTTCATGTCGTAGGGCTTGTCGGCAGACTCGGGCACGATCGTGGCAAGCGCAGCGTCGCGCCGGTCCACAGGATCCGTGCACGCACGCCGCGGCGGATCCTCCGCCCAATTCGATGGCATGAAGCTCAGCAGCCGCTTGATGTGCCGCACCGCGTCGGCGTCGTCGCGCGCGGCAAAGTGCGCGACGCCGCTCTTCGA
Organism: Candidatus Eiseniibacteriota bacterium; assembly: GCA_043749875.1. Taxonomy (GTDB): domain Bacteria; phylum Eisenbacteria; class RBG-16-71-46; order RBG-16-71-46; family RBG-16-71-46; genus JAIOPA01. Next base: position 3,019 of record JAYVCN010000003.1, read on the forward strand.
GTTGTGCGTCATCGCGCCGCCGAGGTCCTCCATCGAGACATCTTCCGAAGTCACCGCCTTGATCACCTCGGGCCCGGTCACGAACATGTGGCTCGTGCCCTCGACCATGATGGTGAAATCGGTGATGGCGGGGGAGTAGACGGCGCCGCCGGCGCAAGGCCCCAGCACGGCCGAGATCTGCGGCACGACGCCCGAGGCGAGCACGTTGCGCAGGAACACGTCGGCGTAGGCCCCCAGCGACACCACGCCCTCTTGAATGCGCGCGCCCCCCGAGTCGTTCAGGCCCACCACGGGCGCGCCGTTCTCCAGCGCCAGGTCCATGATGTCGCAGATCTTCTTGGCGTTGGCCTCGCTCATGGTGCCGCCGAACACGGTGAAGTCCTGTGCGAATGCATACGCAAGCCGCCCGTCCACCTGGCCCCAGCCGGCCACGACGCCATCGCCGGTGATGCGCTTGTCGGCCATGCCAAAGTCGGCGCAGCGATGCGTCACGAAGCTCCCCACCTCGACGAACGAGCCGGCGTCGTAGAGGAGCTCCAGCCGCTCGCGCGCGGTGAGGCGTCCCTTGGCGTGGATCTTGGCCACGCGTTCAGGCCCACCGCCGGCGAGCGATTCCTCACGCCGACGCTTGAGCTCATTCAATTGCTGCTCGCGGTTCACGGCTCCCTCCTGATATTGTCATGTAGCGGACGGGGCAGCGTAGGAACCCCCTCCAAGTCGGTCAAGTGCATGCCGGAAGCCGCCTCACCCCCCTCGCGAGGACACCCAGCCGGTATGGCGAACCTGCCCAACCACCTGATTTTCGTGGTGGTCTTCTGTGCCCTCGTGGACTTCGTCAAGCTGCTCATCGAGCTGCTCGGCCGAGCCGAGGACCGGCGTTTCCTCTCGGACGCCTCCCAGGTCACGGCGGTCATCGCGTGCCGGAACGGGGCGGATCTCTTGGCGGGCACAATCACCGACCTCATGCCGCAGATCCCCCCCGAGCGCATCATCGTGGTCGACGACGGCAGCACCGACGGCACGGGCGACATCGCGCGCGCGCTGGGCTGCGAGGTGTTCCGCTTCGAGCGCTCCAAGGGCAAGGCGTCGGCCATCAACTACGCGGTGTATCGCGTGCGGACGCCGTACACGCTGCTCCTGGATGATGACACGCGCATGGGGAATGCGCGCATCCCCACGGCGCTCCTGAGTGGCGGGACGTGCGATGCGGTCTCGTTCCACGTCCTGCCCGACCGCCGCAGTCGCAATGGCGCGCAGGGAAACAATTTCATCGGGCACCTGCAGCGCTACGAGTACGGCAAATCCATGGAGATCGGCAAGCGCTTCCACGACCTCACGCAGTCAGTGAGTTGCATCTCGGGTGCGGCCGGGCTGTTTCGCACCGCCGACCTGAACGACCTGCACCACGAACACACCACGGTGTTCCAGGGGGAGGACCTGCAGCGCACGATCATCCACCTGCTGCACCACAAGCGCATCGTGTTCGCCAACGAGCCGGTGTGGACGGTGGCGCCGCACACCTGGCCGCAGTGGTTCCGACAGCGCGTGGTCGGCTGGTACCCGGGCTCGTACCACCAGTTCGCCAACATGCTGCGACTCATGCTCGCCAGGGGCACAGGCTGGCGGCTGCGCTACGAGATGGCCTACAACATCTATACGATGCTCTCGGACCCATTCAAGATATGGTCCATGGCCGTACTGCTGCTCACGCCGGGGTTCCGCTGGTGGGGTCTTGTGGTGTACCTGCTCTACTTGGCGTTCGAGCTCTACTCCTGGTGGGTGGTGCGTGTGCCGGGCTCGCGACGGCGCGCGCCGCTGCTCGTACTGTTCCTCTATCCGCTCTATGGCGCGCTCAACACGCTGCTACGCACGTTCAGCTTGCTGGTCTGGGCGTGGCTGCGCTTCGTGAGCGGCCACATGAAGCCGCGCCGCAGGGCCGCCGACCGGGTGCCCGCGTGAGCGGAGCGCCGCGTATGAGGGGCGCGCTCGCCGTGCTCGCGCTTGCGGCTGCGGCGCTGGTCGCCTGTGCGCGCCCCGCGACCGCCGCAGGCAGTGTCGGCGCTCAGTTCCGCTACTGGGCGTTCCGCGATGGTAACAACAATCGCGACGCGCTGATCTATTACTCGCCCGGCCCGTTCCACGTGCAGCTCGAGGTGTGGGACTACGTGCGCGGCCGCGACCAGTTCCGCCCCGAGATCGGCGTGCACCTGCGCGATAAGCGCCGCTCGTCCTACACGGTGCAGTGGCGGCACGAGGCCGCGGACGAGCGCTTCACGTTCGGCACCGAACAGGTGCTCACGAAGCACTGGGTGGCGAAGGCCTACGTGAGCCCACTGGTGGGCAGCGACAGCACCGTGTTCGTGTACGACGCTGGCGCTGATTACTACTGGGGTTCATGGAACTTCGCCAGCCTCGACGTGATCCGCGACCCGCGCGGCGACGACCTGTGGGTGGTGCCGATGCGCGTGCGGCTCGCCGATGAGCGCAATGACTGGTTGCAGTTCCTGGTAGCGCCCGCCAGCAAGCGCACGCTGGGCTGGGCGGCCGATGCCAAGCTCCGCTGGCTCCGGGTCGGGGTCGAACGGAACAATCGTTTCGATTTCTCCACGCGTGACAACGTCATCTACACTGCGGGCGTGGAGTTCGCGCTGCCCAAGGCGGGGGAGTAGCAGGCCGGTCGCCCCGGGTCACGGGTCGCCGCTCGTCGGGCCGCTCGCCGCGCCGCCGCGGGCCGCGCCGGCGCCCGCGCCTGACCTCGCG
>JAYVCN010000004.1:0-4573 GCA_043749875.1 Candidatus Eiseniibacteriota bacterium
CGGGCGAAGTCGGCGCGGGCGCGCCGGCCGGGGCGCAACTGCTGGACGTGACGTGGATGCGAAACCAGCGCGTGGCGCGCGTGCTCATCTCGCCGGCGGGCTACGAGCCGGCGGCGCACCGGCTCACGCTGGCCGGCCGCGTCGACGTGGAACTGGCGGTCGAGAACCTCGGCGCGATCGGCCCCGCGGCCGAACCGCACGACCCGTTCGAGGAGGTGTACCGACTGTCGCTCGCCAATTACGACCAAGGTCGGGCTTGGCGACGCCCGCGCGCGGACGCGTTGCTCGCCGCGGCCAAGCGGAGCGGACTACCGCTGCGGTCGCTCGCGGCGCTGGCCGTCCCGCCCGACACCAGCCTCTACGTGGGCCGCACGTGGATCAAGATCGCCGTGCAGAAATCCGGCTTCTACGCCATCAACTTCTCGCGGCTGCGCGGGCTGTCGCTGTTCGATCCCTCGAAGCCGGCGCCGCTCGACAGCCTGCGCCTGTTCACCTGGCCAGGCCGCACGGTGCTTCCAGTGGACACCTACTGCGACTCGTGCGACTACCACGAGGTCGCCATCGGCATCGTGCGCGACGTGGGCCCGCCCGATCCCGGGACGCCCAACGTGGACGGGCCTGCGGACGGCTTGTTCTCCAGCAACAACGACGCGTTTTACTTCTTCGCCCAGGGACCGGATGGCTGGGAGAGCGACTTCGATGCGACACGCCCCGACACGAACTACATCACGCACCCGTACGAGAAGAACAACTTCTACTACCTGACACTGGCCACGCAGGCACGTCCCGTCAGTGGGGCCCTGTATCCGGTGCCCCCCCAGCGCATCGGTGTGTCAACGGGGACGCTTCGCAGCGTGGCGCCCGATGGCAGCGAGACGACCCAAGCCACCGTGGCGGGCCGGTTGCACCTCGAGCAGGACGCGGAGTACTGGCCGGACGCCTCCGCGCTGGGTAGCACGCTGGTCTGGGAGAAATGGTTCTGGCGCAGCCTGGTCTCGGGACAGAGCTTCACGCACACGCTCGACGTGCCGGATGCCGACACGGCGCAGCCCGCCCGGTTCCGGCTGCGGCATTGGGGACTCTCGGACAATGTCTTGAAAATCAAGCCGTCGTGCATCACCAATGTGTTCGACCACTTCCTCGACTGTTCGTTCAATACGGTCACGTTTCCGCGCCGCGGCTGGTTCGGCAGCACGGTGGGGGAGCGGGCGGGGCTGACCTACGACACCAGCGGCGTGTTCCTGCGCCGCACCGGCAACATTGTCTCGCTCTCGGTGCCAACCGTGCCGTTCATCCCGGCGTGCCCGAGCCGGCTCGACCGGAGCGGGCTCGCCTTTTACGAACTTTACTACGAGCGCAATCTCATCCCCGTCAACGACGCCATCGAGTTCCGTACGCACGCGGGCGCCGGCCGCTTCCGTTACGACCTCGGGCCGTTCGTGAAGCTGCCGTCCAGCTATGTGTTCGACATCACTGAGCCGCTGCACCCGGTGCTGCTGCAAGGCGGCGTGGCGAGCGGCACACCCGGCGCGTTCTCGCTGGCGATCGCGGACACGCAGAGCGTCTCGCATCGCTACGCGGTGGTGCCGGATTCCATCCTGCAGACCAACACGGCGCTACTGCCGCCGGGCCAGTTGTCCGACGCGCCGTTCACCAGCCTCGACAATCTGCGCAGCGCGACCAAGGCGGCCGACTACCTGGTGCTGTACTACGACGGCTTCAAGGCCGCGGCCGATTCGCTCGCGGCCTGGCGCGCCGAGCACCTGCCGCTGCTCGCCACGCCGGCGCCGCATGAGGCGCAGACCGTGCCCATCTCGGCGATCTATGACCAATTCTCGGGTGGGCGCACCGACCCGGGCGCCATCCGCAGCTTCCTGCGCGCGGCCATCGGCTGGAAGCGCCGGCCGCTCTACGTGGCGTTCCTCGGCGACGCCTCGTTCGACTTCAAGGACATCACCGGGCGCGCCATCGCGGGACAGCCTGGCTGCCTGCTGCCCTCGTTCGAGTACAACTTCGACAACAACTTCGTGATCCGGCGCCAGTACGCCACCGACGACTGGTTGGTGAACGTGGACGATCCGGTGACCGTGTTGCCGGACTACCTCGCGGGTCGGATCCCGGCGGGCGATGCCACGTCGGCGCTCGAGGTGGTGATCCAGAAGCTGCTGGGCTACGAGCGCTCCGCCCCGTTCGGCGAGTACCGCAATGCGGCGCTGCTCATGGCCGACGACGACGCCCAGGGCCCCGTGGACGACCAGATCGGCTGGGGCCATTTGAGCCAGACCGACGAACTCAACGTGCATCACACGCCGCTGCAGATCGACCGCGAGTACGTGTACCTGCACACGTTCCCGTCCGGCCCGGGCGCCACCAAGCCCGGCGCACGCACGCAGCTGCAGAAGGACCTGAACGGCGGCACCTCGCTGTTCAACTTCGTCGGCCACGGCAGCCCGTTCAAGATGACGGACGAGGCCGTGTTCCTCGACAGCGATGCCGGCACGCTCACGAACGGGCTCAAGATGTCGCTGCTGGTCGCGGCATCGTGCGACGTGGGCAAGTTCAACGATCCGTCCGTGCAGAGCCTGGGCGAACGCATGTTCATGCAACCGAACGGTGGCTGCATCGGTGTCGTCTCGGCCACCGAGCAGGCCCTGTCCGGCGACAACAGCGCCTTGAACGTGTTCCTGTACGACGCGCTGTTCAACCGCGACACGCTGTCCGTGGCCGGTATCCCGCTGCCGAGCGTGGGACAGTTCCACGTGCCCAACTCGGCGGCGCTGCTGGCGGCGAAATCGGTGCCGTTCAGCTTGGGCGTGAACAACCAGAAATTCCAGCTCATGGGGGATCCCGCCACGCAGCTCAACCTGCCGCGCCTGTGGAGCGAGCTCCAGTTCACCGACGCGCTCGGCCAGCCGCTGACCCAGATCGCGCGCGGCCAGACCGTGAACTTCACCGGCCGGGTGCTGGACCGACCTCAAGGGACGCTCGTGCCACTGGACGGCGTGGCCAGCGTCCTGATCGAGGATTCTGCGCCCACGAACGTCACTCCGGCTGGACTGCACGCACCGATCACGTATCGCTTCAGCGCCGGCCCGATGTACCACGGCGACGTGACGCTGCATGCCGGGGCGTTCAAGGGCAAGTTCGTGGTGCCGCTCGACGCGGCGGCGGGCGTGGACGGCCGCATCCGTGCTTACTGCTCCGGCAGCAGCTCCGGTGGAGCCGCGAACACGGACGGCTCCGGTGATCTGCGGATGAGTGTCGTGCCGGGGACTCCGGACCCGACCGACAGCGAGGGCCCGAGCATCACGCTGTCGTTCCTCGGCGGCTCCACGAACGTCCACCCGGATGCGACGCTCGAGATCAACCTGTTCGACAGAAGCGGCATCATGACCACCGCGCACGCGCCGCAGAACTCGATCATCGTCACGGTGGACGACAACACCACCTCGCGCACCGACGTGACGGCGACGTTCCGTTATGCTGCCGACTCCTACCAGTCGGGCACGGCGAGCTTCCAGCTCCCGAACCTGGCGAAAGGCTCGCACCGGGTGAAGGTGTCCGCGGCCGACAACCTCGCCACCGGCATCAATGCGGTGCAGCACAGATCGTCGGCCACGATCGACTTCCAGGTCGTGGACACGCCGCCGCTCAGGGTGGCGCGCACGTTCCTGTTCCCGAATCCCGTACGCTCGGGAGGGAAGGGGTCGGGCGGCGTGATCGTCGTGGACGCCCCCGGGGACTCGATCAACACGCTGGTCCGCATTTATACCGTGGCGGGCAAGTTGGTGCGGACGCTGCGTCAGATGGGGGGCATCGGCCAGATCCAGGTGGGCTGGGACGGCGTGGACGACGAGGGTGACCCGCTCGCCCAGGGGACCTACCTCTATAAGGTGTATGTCAGTGTCCGGGATGCCGATGGTACGAGCAGTCCGCGCCAGAAGGCCACGGCGGAGGGCCGTTTCGTCGTACTCAACCCGTGAGTCGAAGCGGCCCCGTTGCGCCGGGCCGTAGGAGATTGGAACCCCGGGCCGGCATGCGGTGTAGTATCCCAGTCAACTACCTCGCTCGCGCGGGTCGGATCACACCAATAGGAGCCAAAACATGCGTCTGTCCACCACCATCGTTCTGGGCTGCGCGCTGGGATCCGTCCTGGCGTCCACAGCCTTCGCACAGGGCACCGGGCGTTCGCTCGACATCCAGCCAGGGGCCCGCCAGAACGGGATGGGAGCGACGGGGGTCGCCATCGCCGACGACGCGACCGGCGTGACCTGGTGGAACCCGGCCGGGCTCGGGTTCGTGACCAAGTCGGCCATCGACCTCACCTACGCCCAACTGGTGCCCGGCCTCGCCACCGACGTCAATTACAACTACGCCACGTTCGTGACGCCCACGGCTGGCTGGGGCGCGTTCGGCTTGGGACTGGTGTTCCTGTCCTACGGCACGAGCGAAGGCACCGACCCGTTCGGCAATCCCACCGGCACGTTCACCTCCAACGAGGTATCGCCGGCGATCTCGTACGGCACCAAGCTGCTGCCCGATCTGGCCGTCGGCGCCTCGCTCAAGTACATCC
>JAYVCN010000005.1:0-8053 GCA_043749875.1 Candidatus Eiseniibacteriota bacterium
GTGTTCCTCGCCAGCGTGGGCATGGCGCTGGCGTGGGACCGGCAGCTTGCGGAACGCTTCCTGCTCGAGACGTCGCTGTGGATGCTGCCGGCATTCACATTCGTCATCCTGTTCGTGGGCCAGCTGCGCGACGATCAGGGGCACCGCCTGTCGGGACTCAACGTGCCGCTCATGCTCACGCTCGCGCGCGTGACGCTGGTGCCCGGCATCGCGTTGTTCCTCGTCGATCGGCACTTCGCGTGGGCGCTCGGGCTGTACGTGTTCGCGTCGCTCACCGACGTGTTCGACGGCTACCTCGCGCGCCGCTGGAAGCAGACCACGGCGCTCGGCACGCTGCTCGACCCGCTGGTGGACATCGTATTCAACCTCACCATGCTCGCCGGACTCACGGCGGCCGAGCTGCTGCACCCGTGGGTGTTCTGGGTCGCCGTGCTGCGCTATGCGATCATCGTGGTGGGCGGTTCGTGCCTGTACTTGTTCGTGGGCCCGATGCGCGTGCGTCCGACGTGGTTCGGCCGCATGACCGGCGTGGTGATGACCTGCCTGATCGCCCTGTTCACGTTGCTCGTGGCGGTGCGCGGGCCACTCGGCGAGGGGCTCACGCGGCTCACCGAGATCGCCTTGGGCGTGATGTTGTCCGCCACCGTGCTGCAAGTGATCGTGCTCGGCTGGTACAACCTGCGGCTCCTCACCGGCGCGGCCAAGCAGGCCGAGCGCGTCGTGCGCGATGTGCAATGGGGGCCGCGATGATGCCCGCAGCACTCGAGGGGGATCTCGCGCACTTCTATCCGTCCGAGGTGCTGCAGTTGCTGCAACTCGCGCAGGCGGTCGGGCGGCTCGAGATGTCGCGTGGTTCCGAACGCGTGGACCTGTGGTACGAGCGCGGCCGGCCGGTATTCGCGCGCACGAGTGGCTTGTCCGTACGCTCCGGCGAGCTGCTCATGCACAAGGGTTCGGTGACGGCACAGGCGCTGGGCCGCGCGCTCGAACGTCAGAAGGACCAGCCCGGCCGCCGCGTGGGGCAACTGCTGGTCGAGCAGGGCGACGCTTCGACCGAGCAGATCACCGAGGCCGTACAGGAAGTCCTCAGGAGAATCGTCTACAACGTCATCCTGTGGCGCGATGGCCGCTTCCGATTCTTCCCGGGTGAAGCGGCCGAGGGTGAGGACATCACGCTCGACCTGGACCTCGACCGGCTGATCCTCGAGGGCCTGCGGCTCGCCGATCAGGATCGCGCGACGCGCGCCGGCGAGACGCCGGCCTGATCGCGTCCGTGAACAGCCTGTCGCTCCACCTCGCTCCCAACGCGCCCTGGGCCTGGCTGGTGCTGGCGTCGCTGGCGTTCGTGGCGCTGGCGCTGTGGGCGTACTCATTCCGGCTGCCGCCGCTCACGCCGGTCTCGCGGCGCGTGCTGTCGGTCTTGCGCGTGACCGCGTTGGCGCTGCTGGTGTGGTTGCTCGCACTTCCCGTCCTCGAACGGGCCCTGCCGAGCGCGAGCACGCGCGTGGTCGTGCTGGAGGACCGCTCGCTCAGCATGGAGCGTCCCGAGCGCGCGGGCGGCGGCACGCGCGCGGCTGCGGCGACTCGCGCGCTGCGCGAGCTCAAGCGCGCGCTCGGCGGTCGCGCGCAACTCGAGGTGCGCGGTTTCGCCGGAACGCTGCTCGCGGACACCACGCGGGACCCGGGCGAGCGAAGCTCCACTGCCCCCGGCGAGGCGCTGGCCGCGCTCACGCGACTGCCCGTGGAACGCCGTCCCGATGGCGTCATCCTGCTGTCCGACGGCGCGGTCAATGCCGGCGACGATCCCGTTGCGGCTGCGCGCGCCCTGGGCGTGCCGGTGCACACGCTGCTCGTGGGCGAGCGCGCCGGGCTCGACCGCGGCATTGCCGGCGTGGAGGCGTCGAACGATGCGCGCGTGGGCGAAGCGACGCCGGTGCGCGTGAGAATTGTCAGCGACGAGGAGCGCGGCACACCCATCGCGGTCAAGCTCGAGGAATCGGGCCGCGAGCTGGCGCACACCACCGTGCTGGCGCCAGGGCCCGGCGCCGAGGCCACCGCCGAGCTGCGCGTGGTGCCGACCCGCCCCGGGCTCATGCTCTGGTCGGCGCGCGTGGCGCCGCTCGAGCACGATGCATCGCCCGACGACGACACGCACGGTGTGGCGGTGCCGGTCGCACCCGGCAAGCTCGGCGTGCTGGTGCTGTCGGCGGGACTCAACTGGGACCTGGCGTTCTTCCGCCGCGCGCTCGCGGGCGACTCGACGGTGGAACTCGACACGCGCGTGCGCGACAGCGGCGGCGGCTGGCATGCGCTCGAACGCGGGCGCACCGGGCCGCTCGCGGCGACCGACGTATCCGGTCGTGCGGTCGTGGTGCTCGACGCGCTGTCCGGTGCCGACCTCGGGCCGGCGCTCGATCAAGCGCTCGCGACCTTCGTGCGCGGCGGCGGTGGGCTGCTGCTGCTCTCGGGCGCGGAGCCCGGCGCGGCGCGCTTCGCCCGCGGAGCACTGGCCCGCGAGCTGGCGTTCGCGGGCGGCGTGTCGTTCGGTGCGCAGGGCGCGCCCGAACCGCAGGCGCTGGCGAGCGAGCTGCTGGCGTGGGACGACGACCCCGCGCGTGGCGCGCGCGCGTGGCACGAGGCCGCGCCGCTCTCGGACGTGGCGCCGCTCGCGGCCGGCGGTGCCGACCGCGTGCTGCTCGCGAGCCGCGATGGCGGCCCACCGCTGTGGCTCGTGCGCGCCGTGGGCCGCGGCCAGGCGCTGCTCGTGAACGGCACCGGGCTGTGGCGCTGGTCGCTGGCCGGCACCGACGAGCTGGCCGGTGAGCGCGGACGCAGGCTATGGCGGAAGACCGTGCGCTGGCTCGCCGAGCCCGTGCAGGGCGAACCGCTGCGCGTCACCGCCGAGCGGAAGCTCGTGCCCGGCGGAGAACCCGTGCGGCTCGACGCGCTGCTGCAGGACGCACAATTCCGTTCGCTGTCCGGCGCCGACGTGCGCGGCGAGATCAGTGGGCCCGACGGTCACCTACGCAAGATCGCTTTCGCCCCGGGCGGCGCCGGCGCCTACACCTCGACGTTCCCGTCGCCGGGGCCAGGGCGCTGGCAGGTGAACGTGCGAGCGAGCAAGGACGGCCGCGAGCTGGGCCGCGGGCGCAGCGAGTTCGTCGTGGACCGCTGGACGCTCGAGGCACTGCGCGCGCAACCCGACAGCGCCGCCATGGCCGCGATCGCAGCGGCCAGCGGTGGCCGCGCCGGCCGGGCCAGTGACGTGGCGGCGTGGGCGCGGTCATTGGACCCGCGCGCATTGGTGCGGCACGAGCGCGTGACCTTGCGGCTGTGGGAATCGCCGTGGCTGTTCGCGCTCGTCGTGGGGCTGCTGAGCGTGGAGTGGACGTGGCGCCGGCGGAGGGGGCTGCCGTGAGGACGCCGTCTCAGTCGCCACCGCGCTCCATTCCGAGGCCGCGGACGCCGCCCGTGATGCCGTGAGGCTCACGCGGGTTGGATCGAACCACAGCCGTTGAGGCGGGGCGGGACTGCGCCGCGCGGCAGGAAGGTTCGCGCGGCGTTGAGTATTGCCGCCGGGCACTGCGAAGGGCGCGCGTGCATGTCCGAGGAGACACCCATACGGCCGCGCGACAACGTGAGACTGGTTTCGACGGTGCACGAAAGTGGTACCCGAAGCTCAAAGCGATTCGCACGACGCCACGAGCCGTGCAGAAGGCATCTGGACAAACCTTAGACCTGGTGTCCAATCGCGGTCATCAGAACGGGAGCGCTTATTGCTCACATTCCGTTTCAAGTAACCTGTTATCCATCAGAATGAGTGCCCGCCCGCGAGCGTCCTGCGCCGGGCGTCCGTCCGACAATGAGGAATCCCCCGTGCCACGCATCCTGCTCCCGCATCGTCTCCGCCGTCCGGGATCTTCCGCGCCGGCGCTCCTCGCCCTCGCTCTACTCGTACTGCCCGTTGCCAGCCGTGCAGGCAATCAAGTCTGGACCGGCACCGCGCCCCGCGCCAAGAGCATCGAGGCCATTGCACGCGATCCGCTCAATCCGAACCGCATGTGGGCGGCCGCCTTCGGCTCGGGTGTGTTGCGCACAGTGGATGGCGGCGCCACCTGGACGAGTTCCCGCACCGGGCTGCTCAACACGTTCGTTCGTTGCCTGGCAGTGCAGCCGCATCACCCCGACTCGCTCTATTGCGGCACCAATGATGGCGTGTTCCTCAGCGCCGATGGAGGCACCACCTGGCATGGGCTGCTCGCGACCACCGTCTCGGTGCGCGGGATCGCCATCCATCCGATTCGCACCGGCACGATCTACGCCGGCACCTACGGGACGGGAATCTACAAGTCTCTCAACGGTGGCAGCACCTGGTCGCAGATCAACCTGGGTCTCGTGAGCACGAGCGTGCGTGACATCGCGCTGAATCCCGTGCGGCCCGACACCCTGCTGGCGGCCACCTCGACCGGGGGCGGCGTGCACCGCAGCTTCAACGGTGGACTGACCTGGGCGCCGGTGCCGGACACCGCGGCGACGAACGGCGCGGCCGAACAGGTCCAGTGGGACCCGCTCGATTCACAGCGCGCGTACGTCGCGGAACTCGACCGCGGCATGCTGAAGACCTCGGACGGCGGCAACACCTGGTTCCACATCAATCGCAGCCTGACGTCGTTCCGCGGCCGGGCTCTCGCCGTCGTGGATACGGTCCGCTACTTCGGCACGGACGGGCAGGGTGTCTTCTTCACCACTATCAGCGACACGTTGTGGCACCCGGTCAACACCGGCATCACCAGTCTCGTGGTGGATGCGTTGTCGGCCAAGCCCGGCACGTCGGTGTGTTGGGCGGGAACGGATGGCGGTGGCGTCTTCGCGACCTCGAACCGGGGTGCGACCTGGTCACAACTGGACGGCGGCCTGCTCAACACGTTCTGCTTCTCGCTCGCGGTGCGCCCTTCCACTCATCGCGTCTATGCGGGCATGGGCTTTGGTGATCGATTCTGGGCGAGTAGTGATCAGGGCACGACCTGGACCCGCGCGACGACGCTCGTGAGCCACGATTCGGAACACGGTGTGCTGGCGGATCCGCTCGATGGGAACAGGGTCTACCTCTCGGCCTATGGTTCCGGCGTCTACCGCAGCGACGACGACGGTGCGACGTGGGCCAGGCTCGACTCGCTGACGCTGACGAACAAGTTCGTGCGAGATCTGGTCGCATGGCCGGGACAAAGCGGACATCTGTTTGTCGGCACGGGCGCGGGCCCATTCGAGAGCACCGACGGCGCGGTCACTTGGGTCTCGCGTCAGGGCAATTTGCCGGCCGCCATCAGCGTGCGCTCGCTCGCGCTCGTGCCCGGCGCTCCACCCATCCTGTTCATCGGCAGCGATACGACCGGGGTGTGGCGGTCGAACGACGGCGGCACGACCTGGGCGCGTAAGATCGCGGGGTTGCCCGTCATCCCGGCACTGTTCATCCATGCCTTGCAGGTTGACGCGACCGTCGCCACCACCGTGTACGCGGCAACGGATTCTGGCGTCTACAAGAGCGTCAACAGCGGAGACACCTGGAGCCGGGCGCGCACTGGCCTACCGGTCGGAGATGTGGTCGCGATCGCTCAGGATGTCTCGCATCCCACGGCGCTCTTTTGCGCCGTGAACGGCGCCGGTGTGTTCCAGAGCCTCAACGGCGGCGGCAGCTGGAGTGCCGTGTTCTCCCAGAACGGCCTGCGCAACTTGCGCCTGCGCTCGCTCGCGGTGGACGGCGCGCTGCTGACCCTGTACGCCGGCAGCGATAACGGCGTCGCCTCCGCCTCCGGATACGCGATCAGCACGACCGCGGTCGGGCCGGACTTCGGCTCAGCCGCGCCGCTGCGGACCTGGCCCAATCCCGTGCGTGCCGGAGCGCTGAGCGTGGAGCTCGCACTGGCCCGGTCCGGGCGCGTGCGTGCGACCGTCCTCGATGTGGCGGGGGCGACCGTGCGGACCCTCGCGGATGGCGTCGAGTCGGCAGGGCCGCACGCCTGGAGCTGGGACCTGCGAGATGCGGCGGGCCACCGCGTGGCACAGGGTCTGTATTTCCTGCGCGTCGCTGGCCCGGCAGGGGTCAGCACCCGGCGCATCGCGGTGCTCGATCGATGATGGAAGCCGCGATCGTGCCGGCCGCGCTGACGGCGGGGCTCACGGCGTACGGCATCTGGGAACAGCGATCGCATCTCCACCGGCTTAAACGCATCCCGGTACGGGTGCACGTCAACGGCACACGCGGCAAGTCCTCGGTGACGCGGCTGATCGCGGCTGGATTGCGCGCGGGCCCAGGGCGCACGTTCGCCAAGACCACAGGGACGATGGCGCGGATCATCTACCCGGACGGCCACGAGATGGACGTCTTTCGCGTCGGGCGCCCCAACATCATCGAGCAGACTCGAATCGTGCGTCGCGCCATCGAGGCGGGTGCGGACCGGCTCGTGATCGAGTGCATGGCCGTCATGCCCGAGCTCCAGCCGTTCGCCGAGATGCGGCTCGTCCGCAGCACGGTCGGCGTGATCACGAACTGCCGCGCCGATCACCTCGACGTGATGGGACCGACGGTGGACGACGTGGCCCGCGCGCTGGCCCAGACCTGCCCGCGAGGCGGACACCTGTTCACCGCCGAGCGCGAGCGCGCCGGCATCCTGGGCGAGGTTGCGCGCCAACGCGGCAGCACGCTGCACGTGATCTCCGACGAGGGAGTCACCCAGGCCGACCTCGCGGGCTTCGACTATATCGAGCACGCCGAGAACGTCGCGCTGGCGCTGGAGGTCTGCGCCCACCTCGGCGTTGCACGCGATGCTGCGCTGCGCGGTATGCAGTCGGCCCAGCCCGATCCCGGGGTCTTGCGCCGCTACGTCGTGCGGGTGGGCGAGAAGCGTGTCGAGTTCGTCAATGCGTTCGCGGCCAACGATCCCGACTCGACCTTGCTCATCTGGCAGCGGTTGGGGCTCGAGACCCCGACCCCGGGAACGAGGCACATCGTGCTGGCCAACTGCCGGCCGGACCGCCTGCAGCGTTCCGAGCAGCTGGCCGAGTTCGTGTCGCGGCGTGTCCGCGCCGATCACGTCGTGCTCTCCGGTGAGGGCACCGATCTGGTCGGTTTTCTCGCCGTGAAGTACGGTCTGCCGCCGGGCAACCTCAGCAATCTCGGCAACCGCAGTGCGGAATCGGTTTACGAGCACGTACTCGATCTCGTCGAGCATGGAGCTGTGGTGGTCGGAATCGGGAACATAGTCGGACTCGGAGAGGAGATCGTTCTCCACTTCCGTAACCGGGCGGTGCACGATGGTTGAGCAGGCGATCGGACTGGGTCTCGTCATCAGCCTCCTGTTCTCCGAGACCCTGGGCCTCGCGGCCGGCGGCATGGTCGTTCCGGGCTACCTGGCCCTGATGATCCACGAGCCGCTCCGGATCGTGGGCACGATCCTGGTGGGGCTGGTGACCTACGCGACCATGAAGGTGCTGTCGCGCTACATCATGATCTACGGCCGGCGGCGGATCGTGGTCGCCGTGCTGCTGGGATTCTCCTTCGGCGTCGTTTCCCGGGACCTGCTCAACTTCCGATTCCACGACACGCCCGTGGACCTCTCGACCATCGGGTTCGTGATTCCGGGGCTGATCGCCAACTGGATGGAGCGGCAGGGCGTGCTGTCCACGCTGTGCGTCATGACGACGACCGCGGTGCTCGTGCGGTTGCTGCTGATGATCCTCAACGGCGGCGGGCTGATCCGATGAGCCTGTCCCGCGCTTCGACGCCGGCACTGGCCGGACTGGCCGTGCTGTCGCTTACGCTTTATGCCTTCGCCGAACGTTCGCTCACGCCGACTCACGCCGAGGCCTTTCGCATGAAGACGGAGGCCATCCGGCTGATGCAGCGCTCGGAGCAGGCGATCCACGCTGACAAGATCCGCCGCGGCATCGCGATCGATCCGAAGAACGATCCGGACCAGACGGGCATGATCGGGCCGCAGTTCACCCTCGTCACCACCGATCGCGGGGCGCAGCCGGCGAAGGCGCTCGCGGCTCA
>JAYVCN010000006.1:0-2807 GCA_043749875.1 Candidatus Eiseniibacteriota bacterium
ACCGCGCGACCTCGTCCTCGGACAGCTCGCGGAACATCCCGCGCGCGAGCGGGCCCAGCGAGAGCGGCCCGTAGCCCACCCGGTGCAACCCGGTCACCTCGAGACCCACGGCCTCGCACATGCGCCGCACCTGCCGGAAGCGACCCTCGTGAATGATGATCTCGATCATGATGGCGTCGAAGCCGGGGTCGATGCTGCGCACGCGCGCGGGCCCCGACACCATGTCCTTGTGGACAGGATCGAACCGCACGCCGCTCGCGAGCCGGCGCAACTGGTCGGCGCGCGGCTCCGCCGCGAGGCGCACGCGATACACCTTGGGCACGCCGAAGCGCGGGTGCATGAGCTTGTGGGCGAGTTCGCCGTCGTTCGTGAGCAGCAGCAGGCCGCTGGTGTCGGCGTCCAGGCGACCGACCGGGTACACGCGCGCACCGCGTGGCAACAGGTCGCGGATGCTGCGTCGGCCCTCGGGGTCATCGAGCGTGGTGATGACCCCGACCGGCTTGTTCAATACGAAGTAGACGGTGCGCTCCTTGCCACCCACCGCTCGGCCGTCGACCGAGACGCGGTCGCGGTCCTCCTCGACCTTCGAGCCGGCCTCGCTCACGATGCGCCCGTTCACCGACACGCGACCCTCGGCGATGAGCTCGTCACACTTGCGTCGCGCCGCGACTCCGCGGTCGGCCAGATACTTGTTGAGTCTCACGGCCACGCGGGTTCCTCCGGCGTCCGGGTGAAGATCCAGTGCTCCGCGCCCGCACTCATGCGACCCGGTGCCGCGGGCTCAGCGCCCGTTGCGCTCCGTCAGCGTGGCCGAGGGCTGCTCGTCGTCCTTGTCCGCATCGTCGTCCTCGTCCGTGTCTTCGTCGTCCTCGTCATCATCCTCATCATCGTCATCATACTCGTCCTCGTCCTCGTCCTCATCCTCGTCGGGCGCCGCCTCGTCCGCAACGGCCGGCGTATCGCCACCCACCAGGAACGCGGCGGCATCGGTGTCGTCGTCCGCTCCCGGCTCTGCGCCAGCGCGCGTCGCCGCCAGCGCCGGCGCGCCGGAGTCCGGCTCGGCGATTCCCAGCGCGCTCGCCGCCATGAGCGCCAGCGGCATGCCGTCGCCGTCGAGTTCGAGCATCTCCAGCTGCTCCGGTTCGCGAGCGGCGACCAGCGCGCGCAACTCCTCGGGGCGCGGCAGCTCGGTCAGGTCGCGCAGCCCGAAGTAGTTGAGGAAGTCGGGGGTCGAGCCGTACAGCAGCGGCCGGCCGACCACGGTGGAGCGGCCCTTGATGGTCACCAGGCTGCGCTCGAGCAGCGTGGCGAGCGTCCCGCTCGAGTCCACGCCGCGGATCGCCTCGATCTCGCTCTTCGTGACCGGCTGCTTGTAGGCGATGATCGCCAGCGTCTCGAGCGCGGCGCGCGACAGGCGCATGCGGCGCTTGCCGCGCAGCATGCGTGCCACCCACTCGTGCTGCTCGGCCGTGGTGGTCACCATCCAGCCGCCGGCGATCTCGCGCACTTCAACGCCAGCCTCACGCGAGCGATACTCGTCCCCGAGCGCGAGCAGCACTTCGCTCACCTGCTCCGCAGCCGCATCCAGGGCATCGGCGAGCATGGCCAGCGTGAGCGGCTGGTCCGACGAGAACAGCAGCGCTTCAACCGCCGAGCGCAGGTGGAGCGGGGGCATCGCTGGCCAACCTTTCCGGGAGTCGGGGCAGGATCAGGATGTCCTCGAAAGCGACATCCTGGATGCAGAGCACCGTGCCGAGCTTGATCAACTCGAGCAGGGCCATGAACGAGACGATGATCTCCATGCGCGCTTGTGCGCGCTTCATGATGGTCGAGAACAGCAGCCGGCCGTCCTCGGCCACGGTGCGCGCGATGAGCGACATCTGTTCTTCGATGTCATAGCTCTCGGTCTGCACCGAGTACACGGACCGCTCGGGCTTGCGCGCCATGACGCGCTGCAGCGCTCCGAGCAGGTCGAACAGCGTCGCCGGAGCGAGCGGCAGAGGGCCGGCGTCATCCTCGCTGGGCACCTGCCCGCGTTCGTGCAGCGAGCGTCGCACGCCCTCGCGATCCTTCATGCCCTCGGCCGCCTCCTTGTAGAGGCGATACTCGAGCAGGCGCTGGACGAGTTCCTCGCGCGGGTCGCCCTCGTCCTCCTCCTCTTTCGCGGACGGCAGCGGCAGCAGCATTTTCGCTTTGATGCGCATGAGCGTGGCGGCCATGACCAGGAAGTCGCCGGCGACGTCCAGGTCGAGCAGGCGCATGATCTCGATGTACTGTAAATATTGCTGCGTGATGCGCGCGATCGGGATGTCGTGGATGTCGATCTCGTCGCGCTTGATCAAATGCAGCAGCAGGTCGAGCGGCCCCTCGAAGCGCGGCAACTTGAACGTGACGCCGGGCCGCGCCGGCCGCACCAGCGGCCCGCCGTCGCGGCCGCGTGCCGCCGGACTCTCCACGCTCAAGTCGGCCGCAATCGCCGCCACGTCCGCCGCCGCCGGCAGCGCGGGCTCGAGTACGGTCCCGTCCTCACGAGTGTGGCGTGGCTCGCTCATTCGGGTTCCACGATGGACTTGACGCCCATCGCGCTCCGCACCTGGTCCATGGTCTGCCGCGCCATCTCGCGCGCGCGGCGCGTGCCGTCACGCAGGACGTCGCGCACGGCGTCCGGATCCTTCTCCCAGCGGACGCGCCGCTCGCGGATGGGTCCGAGGGATTCGCTCAGCACCTGCGCCAGCCGCTTCTTGTCGGCCACGCAGCCCAACTGCCCGGCGCGGCACAAGCTCGCGATGGAGTCCGCCTCGGCGGTA
>JAYVCN010000007.1:0-4564 GCA_043749875.1 Candidatus Eiseniibacteriota bacterium
TGCGCTCGAGCGGGCTGCCCACCTACAACGTCGCCTGCGTCGTGGACGACCAGCTCATGGCCATCTCGCACGTGATCCGCGCCGAGGAACACCTCGCCAACACGCCGCGCCAGCTCATGCTGTACGACGCGTTCGGCTGGGTGCCGCCGGTGTTCGCGCACGTGGCGCTGATCTTGAACAGCGACCGCACCAAGATGAGCAAGCGCGCGGGCGAGGCGGCGGTGGCGGTGAGCGACTGGCGGCGCGCGGGCTACGTGCCCGAGGCGCTGCTCGCGTATCTGGCGCTGCTCGGCTTCCATCCCGGCGACGACCGCGAGGTGCTGTCGCGCGACGAGATGATCGCGGCGTTCGCGTTGGACCGCCTCGGCCGCAGTGGCTCCGTGTTCGATGCGGCGAAGCTCGCGTGGATGAACGCGCACTGGCTGCACCACGCGAGCGGAGCTCAGATCGCGGCCTGGGCCGTACAGGCGGGCGCGGACGCGCCTGCGTTCGTGTCGCCGGCGGCGCTGGCGTGGCCGCGCGCCACGCTCGAGCGCGTGCTCGAGGCGGTGCGCGGCAACCTCGCCACGCTCGCCGACCTGCCCGGCGAACTGACGCCGTTCGCGGCCGAGTCGCCGGTGAGCGAGCCGGCGGCCGAGGAGGCGCTCGGCGCGCCGCGCGCGGCGGCGGTGTGCGCGGCGGCAGCGGCGGCCCTGTCCGCGCTTGCGGACTGGCGCGCGGAAGGGGTTAAATCGGCGTTCCATGCGCTGGCACCTGCACTCGGGGTGAAGGGCCGCGAACTGTTCCAGCCGATCCGCGCCGCCCTCACCGGGCGCACGCACGGCCCGGAGTTGCCGCTCATCGCGGAACTGCTCGGCCGCGAGCGCTGCGTGGCGCGACTCGAGCGCGCGGCCACCCGGCGCATCACGACGTGAGCTGAGCTGAGAAGTTTCCAGGGATGACTCCGCCCTCCGGGCCCTCCGGTCGCGGGAACTCGTGCGCAAACCATACGGAGGATACGGACCATGAAGGTCGCGGTGCTCATGGGAGGGCGCTCGAGCGAGCGCGAGATCTCGCTGCGCTCGGGGCAGGGCTGTGCGCAGGCGCTGCGCAACCTCGGTCACGACGTCACCTCGGTCGATGCCGCCGACGGTGCCGTGCTCACCGCCGGGAAGGAAGAGGCCACGGCTCCCAAGCGCGAGGCCGTGCTCAAGCTGCCGCTCGCCGCGATGCTGGCGGCCGTGCAGACTCCGGCGGTGCGCGATTCCGACATCGTGTTCATCGCGCTGCACGGCACGTACGGTGAGGACGGCACGATCCAGGCCGCGCTGGAACTCGCGGGCAAGACCTACACCGGCTCGGGCGTGCTCGCGAGTGCCATTGCCATGGACAAGGCCATGAGCAAGCGCGTGTTCGAGCGCGAGGCCATCCCCACGCCGCACTGGGTGGTGCTCGAGGCGGGCGTGCAGGGCCGCAGCATCGACACCAGCCTGCTCGGCGGCTACCCGCTCATCGTCAAGCCCAATGCCGAGGGCTCCACCGTGGGCCTGACCATCGTCAAGCACCCCTCGGAACTCGACGCGGCGCTCGAGAAAGCCGGCCACCACGACCACCAGATCCTCGTCGAGCAGTACATCGCGGGCCGCGAGCTGACCGTGGCGGTGGTGGGCGAGGAAGCGTTCCCGATCGTGGAGATCAAGCCCAAGAGCGGGTTCTACGACTACGAGGCCAAGTACACGAAGGGCAAGACGGAATACACCTGCCCGGCGCCGCTCGAGAAGGAGCTGGGCCGCCACCTGCGCGAGCTCGCGGTGGAGTGCGCGGCCGTGCTCGGCTGCCTGGGCGTCGTGCGCGTGGACTTCCGGCTGACCGAGGAGGACGAGCCGTACGTGCTCGAGGTGAACACCGTGCCGGGCATGACGCCCACGAGCCTCGTGCCGATGGCGGCGGTGGCCAAGGGAATGACCTACGACCAGTTGGTGGGACGCATGGTGGACATGGCCCGCGCCGACGCCAAGGTCGCGCGCGCGGCCGCACACTGACGCACCGGATGGTGTTGGAGCCGAGTACCGACTAGCGCCGCACGAGCACGCGATTCACCCCAGCCCCGCCAGGGGCGGAGGCTTCATGGACCGCACGCTGGAGTTCCTCAAGAAACTCGTCGACGCGCATGGCGTCCCCGGCTTCGAGGACGATGTCGCCACGGTGATGCAGAAGCACATGAAGGGCGTGGGCACCATCAGCAAGGACCGGCTCGGCAGCTTCATCTGCGAGCAGGTGGGGGAGCCCAAGGGCCCCAAGGTCATGCTCGCCGGACATCTCGATGAGGTCGGCTTCATGGTGCGCTCGATCACCAAGGAGGGCTTCGTCAAGTTCCTGCCGCTCGGCGGCTGGTGGGGCCACGTCGTGCTCGCCCAGCGCCTGATCATCAAGACGCGCAAGGGCGACGTCTTGGGCGTGGTCGGCAGCAAGCCTCCCCATGAGCTGCGAGATGAAGACCGGAAGAAGGTGCTCGAGATCAAGGACATGTACATCGACGTCGGCGCCACCAGCGACTGGGACGTGAAGAAGCAGCTCGACATCCGCCCCGGCGATCCGATCGTGCCCGACTCGGCGTTCGCGGTGATGGCGAACCCGAACCTGCTGCTCGCCAAGGCATGGGACAACCGCATCGGCTGTGCGCTCGCGGCGGAGACGGCGCACCGGCTGGTCGGGCACAAGCACCCGAACACCCTCTACACCGTGGCCACGGTACAGGAGGAGGTCGGCCTGCGCGGCGCCAAGACCTCCGCGAGCAAGGTGCGCCCCGACGTCGGCATCGCGCTCGACGTGGGCATCGCACACGACACGCCCGGGACCGAGGGTGACGAGAAGTTGGGCGGCGGGCCGCTGATCGTGATCTACGACGCCACCAGCATCCCCAATCGCCGGCTGCGCGACCTCGTCATGGACACCGCCGAAACGCTCAAGCAGCCGCTGCAGTTCGAGGCGGTGGAACGCGGCGGCACCGACGCCGGCCGCATCCACATGTCCGGCGAGGGCGTGCCGTGCCTGTCCATGGGCGTGCCCGCGCGCTACATCCACAGCCACGTCAGCATCATCGACCGGCGTGACTTCGAAGCCACGGTCAAGCTGCTGGTGGCGCTCGTGAAGCGGCTCGACAGGAAGACGGTCGAATCCTTGGTATGAAGTCACGAAAGCTGAACTCTGAGCTCTGACCAAGGGCGGGCGCACGGTCCGACCGCGCGCCGCCGAGGGTTCCCGGCATGATCGCCTACCTGCTCGCCGCCCCCGTCACGCGCAAGCTGTGGAACCTGCCGCCGTGGCTCACGCCCGACCCGGAGCGGATCGGCGTCAACCTCGCGCGTCTGGTGTTCACCCTGCTCGCAGCGTGGTTGGTGCAGCGGCTGCTGTTCCTGTTCGTCCGCCGCGGTGAGCAGTGGCTGGCGAGCGCCGCGCGCGATACCGGCCACGGCGTGCAACGCGCGCGTACGATCGGCCAGATCCTCCGCCACCTGGTCACCATGCTGGTGGGGGCATGGGCCACCGTGCACGCGCTCGAGATCCTCGGCTGGAACGTCATGCCGCTGCTCGTGGGCGCCAGCATCATGGGCGCGGCGCTCGGCTTTGGCGCACAGTTCCTGGTGCGCGACGTCATCGCCGGTACGTTCATCTTCATCGAGGACCAGTTCCTGGTGGGCGACACCATCGAGGTGAACGGGCAGGCCGCGACGGTCGAGGCGGTGACGCTGCGCAGTACGCGGCTGCGCGACTTCAACGGCCGCGAGCTGCACGTGCCGAACGGCGAGATGAAGATCGTGATCAACCACAGCCGCGGCTGGAACCGCGCCGTCGTGGACCTGCCCGTGGCCCCGGGGCAGGACCTCGACCACGTGCTCAGCGTGACCGCCAGCGTGGTCAGTCACCTGAACGACGACTCCGCCTGGCGCGACCTGCTGGTGGACCCGTTCGTGGTCATGGGCTTCGAGCGCGTGGGCGCGGAGGGCGCGCTGTTGCGCGTCGTGGCCCGGGCACGACCCGGCGGCGACGCGGCGCGACTCGCGCGCGAGGCGCGCCTGCGACTGCTGCAACGCTGGCAGGACGAAGGCATCCGCACCGTGGCCGAGCCCGGGGTCCAGTCGCGGCGTACCGCGCTGGACGCGCCCCCGGCTGTGGCCGACGCCTGACCGCAACCTTCACGGAGGCCGCTTTGGCATTGCGCATCTACGACACGCTCACGCGCGAGAAGCGCGACTTTGTGCCGGTTCAGCCCAAACACGTGGGCATGTACGTGTGTGGCATGACGGTGCAGAACAAGCCGCACGTCGGGCACATCCGCGCCTCGCTGTCGGCCGAGGTCATGCGCCGCTACCTCGAGTGGCAGGGCTACACGGTGACCTACGTCTACAACTTCACCGACGTGGACGACAAGATCATCGAGCGCGCCGCCGCGGAGGGGATCGAGTACCAGAGCGTGAGCGAGCGCAACATCGACGCCTACCTGAAGTTCGCCGACCTGCACAACATCAAACGTGCGACCATCTATCCACGGGCGACCCAGCACATTCCCGAGATGCACGCGATG
>JAYVCN010000008.1:0-9867 GCA_043749875.1 Candidatus Eiseniibacteriota bacterium
TTCGCTGGAAGCGGACGTTCAGTGCTTGGCCAGTGCGCTCTGGTACACGATCCACGCCGCTACCCTCGACACTTCGGCGAGGCTCTCGGCGGAGACCTGGTCCGGCAGATCGTGCGATGTGTGCCACGCCGGGTAGTCGAAGTCGATGACGTCGACGGCGGGCAGGCCGGCATCCAACAGGGGGACGTGGTCGTCGATGAGGGTGTAGCGCAGCTGGGGGTGGAAGTGCGTGGCGCCGGTGGCGCGGGCGGCTTCATGGACGAGTTCGACGAGGTTCGTGGCCCGTGCGGAGGAGTTGCCCTCGTCGTAGACCTGAAGATCCTTGTCGCCGACCATATCGAACAGGAATCCAGCCACCGGCCGCGACGGGTTGCCCGGGGGCGGCAGACGGTGGGCGTAGCCGCGGCTGCCGCGGCAGTAGTCGTCGGGCGCGGTCGGCCGTCCGAGGTCTTCACCGTCCAGGAACACCAGGTCCACGCCGATGCCGGGGGCTCGCTGGCGCATGAGCTCGGCGATCTCGAGCAGCACGGCCACACCGGAGCCCGCGTCGTTCGCGCCGGGCACCGGCTGCTGTTGCTGCGCCCGGTCCGCGTCCTGATCGCACCACGGTCGCGTGTCGAAATGTGCGAGCAATGCGACGCGGCGCCCGGTGGAAGTACCGAAGCGGCCGATGAGGTTGACCAGCGGGTAGACCTGCCCGGCGACCGTGTCGGCGAACGCCTGAAGCTCGACCCGCCCACCCAGGCGCTGTAGCTCGCCCGCGATCCACTCGCGCACCGCCGCGTTGCCCGGCGTCCCGGAGACGCGCGAGCCATGCGAAACCTGGACTTGCACGCGTTCCAAGGCTCGGGCGCCGTCCGGACGCGGCTGCGATTCGGTGCACGAGACTGCGCCGGCCAGCCCGAGCACCGCCGCGAGCGCGAGCGCCGCAGTCGCGGGCCTTGCGCGGTCCGCGTGCGCAGCGCACGCGCAGACTGTGGGCGCCGGGCGCATCAGAAGCGGAACTGCCCGCGCAGTTCGACGCGGATGCTGCGGCGCACGATGCCGTTCGTCTCGCGGAAGTGGCTGAACCCCAGGGACAGGTCCCCGGTGACGTTGGTGCTGAAGCCGTAGCTGCCGGTGCCGTTCACGGACAGGCGCGTGCGGTCGACCGGATTCGCGAGGTTCTCGTCGTTGCCGATCTTGATGCCGCCCTTCTGTCGCTCGTACACGGTCGTGAGTTGCAGGTTGACGCTGGTCTTCACCGTGCTGGTCTTGCCGAGCAGGTTCACCTTCTGCCCCTGCGAGTACGAGCGCATCAAGCTGAAGTTCACGTTCGTGGTCTGGTCCTTGGCGACCGACGAGCCAAGTTGGAAGGACTCGCGCACGCTCGAGCGGCGTTCGAACCTGAGGTCGGCATCGGTGCCGTTCTTGAAGCGGCCTTTCACCGAGAACAACGGCCGGAAGTCGTCGCTGCGTGAATTGCCGCTGCGCAGCGATCGCGAGTTCTGGTAGTCGACGGAATAGCTGCGTGCGTACGCCGTGCGCAACTGCGGGCCGTCGAGGAAGCGCGCCAGGCCGATCAGGTTCGCGATGCGGCCGTACTGGACTTCGAGGTCAGGGAACCGCCAGTCGCGATTGCGCGTGAGCACGCCGTTGTTGTTGTTGGTGCGATCGCCATAGCTGAACCGCGTCTGGATCGAGCTGCCGAATGCGAGCGGCACGGTGGTGCGCGCGTTCCCGCGCCAGTCCAGGCCGCTCGACGAGGTGTTGCCGGCCTGCTCGAAGATCCTGCCGGTGCCGAAGCCCGGGTTCTCGGCGAGGCCGACGAGGTAGAGCGGACTGGCGGTGCCGGCGAGGCGCGAGTAGTTCGTGTTGCGGCCGATGCGGCCATCAGTGCTGATGGCGCCCAGCCTCGACAGCAGATCCCGCCACGGCAGCAGCGGCCGCCGCGGACGCGACGGATGCTGAGCCGCGCTGCCGGTGTCGGGTTTCGCCGGCGCGCGCGGCACACCCACCGACGGTCCGGTCAGCCGGTCGAACGGCAGGTCCCAGTTCATGCCGAGTTCCTGGCCATTGCCGATCGAGCGCGAGCTCAGATTCGGCGACTGGGTGTCGTTGTTCTGCGAATAGTTCGATGACCAATTGAACGACGGACGCAGCCACTGATTCGGGTTGAGCGCCAGGTGCGAGCTGAACGATTGGCGCCAGCTCGTGAGCCGGCCGAGATTGATGAACCCGATGTGGTCCAGCGGTACGCCGCCGAGCGACAGGTTTCGCCGTCCTTCGACGTGGTGGCTCAACAGGTCGAACGGCCGCGAATCCGCGCCGAAGTCGACGTTCGCCGCGCGGCCGTTCTGGCTGCTCGACTGCGTCAGCGCATCGCTGCCGAAGGTGCGGGTGAACGCGCTCGACTTGGTGGTGGACACGCCGTAGTTCCAGTACACCCGTTCGGGAAGTGGGAACAATCGCGTCTTCGTGAACGGGATCGGCACCGTCATCAGCTCGCGCGGCGCGATCTGGTAGGTCACGCTGCCCGTCACGTTGGTGCTATTGCCGATCGACGTCGGCGAACGCGATTCGTTCGTGGAGCGACTGATGTTCGCGTTCAGCCCGCCGAGCGTGTAACGCAGGAACGGATTCGAGCGCTCACTCCATACACGCGAGTAGCTCGCCGACAGCGCGCGCGCCACGCTGCGAGTCTCGCTCTGGTCCGCCAGCACGCCGCTGCGAACGATGTCGTCGCCGGCGCTGAAGCGCGGCTTCGATGAGGATTGGTTCTGGTTGAAGCTCACCGGCACGAGGATGCCCGTGCCCTCGAAGAACCGCTGGGGTTCGAAGCGCGTGCTGACGTTGAGATTGGTGTTGCGGCTGCCGGTGCCGCGCGTCTCGCCGACGGACAGGAAGTCAGCGTCGCGCGAATTCCATGCGACGTTGTAGTCCATGAGGTTGGCCCAGCGGCCGTTCACCAGCACGCGGTCCGCGAGTCCCACGTCCTTGGCCACGTCGGTGGCGCGCAACTCGTCAAACCACAGCCGGCCGGTGAACCGCTGGCTCGAGCTCTGGTTGAGGACACCGATCGAGATGCGCAGGAGTCGCGTGAAGCTCGGCCGGCCGTTGATGACCAGCGAATCGCCATTCGCGAGCAAGGTGCGGAACAGGATCGGGTCGCGCAGGACCACGAATTTCGGGTCGAGCTTCGCCTGCGAGATCTTCGCGATCTCAGCCAGCACTTCCTCCCAGTTGATATTCCGCTGGACGGACGACTTCGGCAGTCGGCGCTTGATCTCGTAGTAGCTCTCCCCCTTGTCGTCCGAGGCGAATCGCACGAAGTAGAACAGCGAATCCTGCGCCGGGTCGTAGAGGCGGACATTCCCTCCCGACAGGTCGCGCGTCGAGTCCTCGAAGCTCGCCGCGAACCAGCGCAGCACGCCGTAGCGGCTGTAGTTCTCGGGCAGCGAGAACGTCTTGAACGCCTCGAGCGAGTCGGACGGATAGAGGTCATTGAATTGCAGCTCCAGCGACTGCTCGCGCCGTTGGAACGCCTGGCTGCCGTTGCGCGTGGTGCCGGGGTCGAACGGTGCCTTGTAGATCTCGGCGTCGTCCACCGAGTTCACCGAATTGAGCGTCACCCTGGTGTGCAGGCTGTCGCGCTGAGTCGGCGTCAGCTGGACGTTCTGCCAGCGGCTGCCCACGATGTCGAGCCCGCCGATCATGAGTAGCGGACGGTCGATCTGTGCCGCGCTGGGGGTGGTCGGTTCAGCCTTCCGCACGCCCTCGAGCCACAGGCGCAGGTGCTGGGCGATGGTGAGGTCTGGGAAGCCGAAACGCACGCGCAGATTGTCCGTGAGCGGAATGCGGTAGCGCCGCCAGCCATTCTTCGTCGGGTCCGCCACGCTCGAACCCTTGAAGTCGCGCAGGACGTCCGTGACCAGGTAGCGGCTGCTGGTGTCGCCCAGGTCGATCGTGTACTCGAAGTACGCCTCCGTCGAGTCGGGCTGCCCGTTGAGGTTCATGTCCTCGGTGTCGGGGATCGGGAATGCGGTGTGGTTCCCCTCGGTGCCATTGGTGTTGATGTAGCGGCGCGGATCGACCGCGGACGGGAAGTTCTCGACGATGTTGCCCCAGTCGTCGCCCTCCGGGTCGGCATCGGATGCCGTGATCAGGTCGGCCTTCTCCTTGAGCGTGCCATTGGCGAGCGCCTGCTTCTCAGCCGCGTCGTCGATCCCGTCGATGCCTGTGTCCTCCGATTTGTCGCCGGTCACGGTGAGCTGATTGTCGCGCGGTTGGCGGTCCTCGGAGTCGAGGTGGGCATTCGGCAGCCGGTTCGGCGCGCGCATCTGGTCCTCGCTCACCCGGCCCAGGTCGATGTGCAGCTTGACGCTGGATCCGGGTGTGCCGTCGCCGCGGACACGCGGCTCGGGGATCGCTGGATTGTGGTGATCGTTCCAGTCGTCCACCCAGACCTCGATGAACTGCGAGCGCGACAGGTCGACCCCGACCTGGTCGAGGTTGTAGGTGAGCCCCGCCCACAGGGTGTCGCCGGGCGCGAAGTCCGCCGGCAGGGCTGGCGTGCGCGGCAGCGAGATCGCGAGCACCGTGCGCACGTTCTGGGCCCCCTGTGCGTCCGGGAGATCGGGGCGCAGGTCGCGCTCGTGGACCAATTCGTTGTCCGTCGTCGTGCCGCGCGTGTTCACGGGCGTGAACCAGTGCACCTCGGCATTCTTCTGCCCCGGGAGCGAGCGGAACGATTGCGTCCCCACCACATTGCCAAAGGGGTCCCTGATCGCACGGCTCGGCACGCTGGACCAGCGCCAGCGATCCGGCGTGAGCGAGAGGGAGACGGCGTCGCGCACGCCTTCCATGTCGTCCACGAACACCTCGTTGCGCGTGTTCGGGTTGGGGAACGACATCCCGGCCTCGGCCTGGATGTTGAACTCGGACGGCGTGGTCGTGCGCACGCCCGGGAGCGCGTCCGCGAGCCGGGTGAGGAACGCCGGCTTGAAGCGCCACTCGGTATTGAAATCAGTGATCAGCGTTCGCGACGGCTCCTCGCCCAATCGTGGCCGCAGATCCTGCGCGCCCTTGCTCTCGTAGAGGAACGCACCACCCAGGCTCCGCTCGCGGCCCTCGAAGCGGAACGCGCTGCCGACCAGCGTCTTGCTCGCCTGGGCGAACAGCGGCGCATAGGAGTAATCGATGGACAGCTGGTCCGAGGGCGCCAGTTGGCGCTTGAGCGTGACGCGGCCGAGGTCGTAGTCGATCGTGTAGTCGCGGTCGCGTTGCCAGCGCTCGCCGTTCACCACCACCGCTTCGGAGCCGTCGAGGATGTTGCCGCGGCCGAGCGTGATCTCGCCGCCGCCCGAGCGCGCCGCCGCGAACTCGGCGATGAAGTACCACTGCGCGTCCTTGGTCTGCGGGGTGCGCAGCTCGTACGCTCCGGGGTTCGGTGCGTTGAGCGAATCGGGTTGGTCGAGGTGCCGGCGGCGCGCGACCTGGGTATCGAGGAATCGATCGAACAGGTGCTGGTTCGGCCCCGACAGACGCGGCGCGAACGGTCGCGGGTCGGGCAGGAACAGCACGCCGTTCGGATAGTCCACCCAACCGCGGGTCTGCGAGTTGAAGCCGGTCGCGTCCACCTGGCCGTCCTGCCCGTGATGCGCCTGGGACGATTGCTCGTCCCAGCTGTCGAGCCCGACCATCTCGATGAATGGGATGCCGTTCATCTCGGTGACGGGAGGGTCGCTCTGCTTGGCCGCAAGCGTGAGCTTGAACGACTTGGGGTCGATGCCGAACCCGCCCAGGTTGTAAACGCACTTGAGTTCCAGCTCGCGCACCACCGCCAGCGCCGCGGTGGTGTCGTAGTGCGTGCCGTCCGCGGTCGACTGGAACTTGTATGGCGCACGCAGCAGCTTCATGACGATCGTGTCCCGCAGTCCGGGGGTCGTGGCGACGATATGCTGGCCACCCACGACCACTGGCGTCCCGAGCGCGTGTCCCGGCCCGATGATGGGCGTGGCGGTGTAGGTCACCGCCAAGGTGAAGTCGGACGTGTTGAGGATCGGCTGCTTGAGCCGGATCACCTTCCACAGCGTGTCGTGGAACGCGTAGACGTTGTTGAGCACCTCGTACTGCTGGTCGGCGCCCGGGTTCAAGATGTCGAAGCTGCCCAACACCGTTGCGGCGCGCGCGTCGGGCGACAGCGGCATGCCCATGGCGCTGTCGGGATCGATTGTCGCTTTGCCGGGAGTGACGTTCTTGTCCGTGTTGACGTTCGCGTCGTCCAGGTACAGCCGGATGCTCTTCTCGTCCACGTCGTACACGGTGCCGAAGTTCGGGTCGTAGAGCAGGAAGTACTGCCCTTTCACCCAGTCGAGGTCGGTGAACGGATAGCGGCCGACCGATGCCCCACCGCCCGAGTACACCGCGCGTTCGCTGCGGCCCTCCTGCTTGCTCGCGAGCGTGGTGAAGTCCAGCGGGCCGATGCGCGAAGCCAGCTTGATGCCGAACAGGCCCTCGTTCTTGCCGCTGTACGACACGTACTGCGTCCCGGGCAGCGCCAGGCTGGTGTTGCCCAGGTCCAGCGCCTGGATGAAGTCGTCCTCTTCACCGCGGTAGTTGATGGCGATGCGGTTCGCGAGCGGCAACTGGTTGGCCGAGTTCTGCAGCAGGTTCACCTTGACGCGGTCCGAGAGCTGGCCCTCGAGCCGGATGTCGAGATCCTGCTGCATGTCGAGCGACGGGAACAGGCTCTGGCGCTGCCCGAGCAGCGCGAGTTTCTGGTTGGTCCAGTTGCTCGTGCCCGAGAGCCGGATGCTCTCCGAGCCCGAGACATTGAGCGCGGGCACGCCCGGGCCGAGCCAGCCGGCGATCTTGCCCGGCAGGTGCACCGGGATCGGCACCGAGATGCCCGTGTGCTGGATGGGCGTGCCGGTGCCGAGCGTGTTGATGTCGCGGCGCGAGCGGTCGCGCCAGTGCTCGCGCAGCGTGCGGGCGGTGAGCTCGCGCGAGAACAGATCCAGTGGCCGGCGGTAGCCTGCTCCGAGCGAGACCTCTCCCACCTCGACCACGCTGGTGTAGATGCCGGAGTCGGGATCGACGCTCACACGCATCTTGCGCGGGTCGAACTCGGTCCGCAGCTTGATGGGGCCGTCCAGACGGCCGATGGGAGCCAGCCCCGCCATCAGGAACGTGTTCTCGAGCGCCAGCCGCCACGACGGTTTCCACGGCGGCGGCAGGGTGTCGGCGGCGGCGGCGGCGGCCTTGGCCCGGGCGAACTCCTTGCTGGCCGGCATGGGCAAGCCCTTGAGCCCCGGGAGGCCGGAGATCGCCGCAAGCAAAGCGATGGCGGGCAGGGTCAGCGAGCCGATCATGGATTCCTGGGGCCGCGCGTCCGGGGGGCGTGAGACAGGAGAGCGACCGTAACAGCCGACCGGGGAGCGGTCAAAGCCTTGGGGGGCAGTGAGGTGCCGGGCGCGCCGTCCCTAAGGTAGTGTGGGCCACCGTGCGCATCCTTCCCTTTTACATCCTCAGGCAGCATCTGGTTCCCTTCCTGCTCGGATTCGGGGTCGTCACCTTCTTGTTCGAGATGGACGTGCTGTTCGACTACCTCGACCTGGTGATCAATCGCGGCGTCCCCGCCCCGGCCGTCCTGCAGCTGTTCATGCTGTCGCTCGGCTTCGTGATCGCCCTGTCGGTGCCCTGCGCGGTGCTGATTTCCACCCTGATGACGTTCGGCCGGCTGTCGCAGGACAACGAGATCACCGCGCTGCGGGCCAGCGGCGTGCACCTGTTCCGGGCCATGTTACCGCCGCTCGCGGCCGCCGGGCTGCTGGCCGTGGGGCTGGTGCTGTTCAACAACTATGTTTACCCCGACGCGAATCATGCCTTTGCCAGCCTGCTGGTGGATATCGGCCGCATGCGCCCCACGGTGAAACTGCAGGAAGGCGTGTTCATCACCGATTTCCCGGGCTATAACCTGCTGGTGCAGTCGGTGAACGGCCAGAACAACGAGATGCGCGGCATCACCATCTACCAGCTGCACGCCGGCAGCCCGCCCACCACCATCCTCGCCAAGCGCGGGTTCCTCACCTACACCCCGGATGGGCGCACCGCCGTGCTGGAGCTGGAGGACGGTGAGATCCACGAGATCCCGGCCGGCGAGGATGGTGCCGCCCGCTACCACCGGCTGCAATTCCGCAAGCACACCATCAACATCCAGGGTGCCGGCGGCCTGCTCGAACGCACCGTGCGCAGCGCCCGCGGCGACCGCGAGAAGAGCGCGGCGCAGCTCATCGCGGAACAGCACGAGGTGCTGGCCGATTACCAGCGCTCGCTCGCCGGCCACCGCCGGCGCTTCCTCACCCTCGGCGTCCCGGAAGAGCTCATCCCCGCGCTGGCCCCCGAGCAAGCGCCGCTGCCGGTGCGGGCCGCCTTGTGGCTCAAGAGCATCGCGCGCCGCAGCGACCCACTCGACGACATCGTGAAGGACTTCCCGGCGCTGCAGCTGGACGTGAACCTGTGGAACATGGAGCGGAGCGCATTGCTGCGCCGCGCCGCCGGACTGTCGGTCGAAGTGCACAAGAAGTTCGCGCTGCCCGGGGCGTGCGTGGTGTTCGTGCTGATCGGCGCGCCGATCGGCATGCGTGTTCGCCGCGCCGGACCGGCGGTCGCATTCGTGTCCATCGGCTTCTTCCTGTTCTACTACGTGTGCCTGATCGGCGGCGAGGAACTGGCGAACCGCCTGCTCGTGCCGCCGTGGTTCGCGATGTGGATCGCGAACCTGGTGTTGGGCGGCATCGGCTTCGATCTCACGGCGCGCGCCTGCGACATCCAGCTGCCGTGGCACGGCCGCGGCCGCCGAGCGCGGCCTGACGCTGTCGCCGAGGGCTCGCGATGAGAATCCTCGATCGCTACCTGCTGCGCGAGTTCCTCGTCTACCTCGCGCTCGGGCTGCTCGGCTTCATCGTCATCTTCGTCATCGTGGACCTGATCGAGAAGATGGACGTGTTCCTCGATCACAAGGCGCCCTGGCCGCTGGTGGCGCAGTACTTCGTCAACCTCGCCCCCGACGTGGTGGTGAAGATGCTGCCGGTGGCGCTGCTGATGGCCACGTTCCTGGCGCTCGGCCAGCTCAACAAATTCGGCGAGCTCACCGCCATGCGCGCGAGCGGGCTGTCACTGGTGCGCATCCTGGCGCCAGTGTTGAGTATCGCCACGCTGTGCGTCGGCGTGTCGTTAGGGCTCGGCGAATACGTCGTGCCCGCGGCCACACGCGCGCGCGACACGATCTTCGAGGAACGCATCCAGCACCTGCAGCGCTCCTCCCCCAGCGAGCGTGCCGACGTCACCTACCTCGGACGCGACGGCCACATCTGGGTGGTGGGGCTGTACCTGGTGCACGAGCAGCGCATGCACGAAGTGTCGCTACAGGTCTTCCACTCCGGCGTGCTCGCGCGCCGTATCGACGCGGCCGAGGCCGGCTGGGACGGCAGGCGCTGGGTGTTCGTGTCGGGCTACGTGCGCCGCTTCGAGCACGGTCAGGAGCAGGCGGAAGCCTTCCAGCGCATGGCGGTCGGGGGCCTGGGCGAGCGGCCGGACGACTTCGCCAAGGAGGGCCACAAGCCCGAGGAGATGAACTGGTTCGAGCTGCACAACTACGTCGAACGCCTGCGCGCGAGCGGGGCGCGCGTGGAGAACTACCTCGTCGACCTGCACTTGAAGCTGGCGTTCCCGCTCATCTGCCTGATCGTCGTCCTGATCGGCGGCGCACTCGCCACGCGCCTGCGCATGCAGGGCGCCGCGCTGGGGTTCGGGCTGTCGGTGGCGATCTCGTTCCTCTACTACGGCATCATGCGCGCCGGCCAGGCGCTGGGACACAACGGCGCG
>JAYVCN010000009.1:0-10914 GCA_043749875.1 Candidatus Eiseniibacteriota bacterium
CGCGTGCGCACCTCGCCGGCATCCCCACCCGTGCATCCTGCAACGCGCTCGCCTCCTGGAATTGGTCATCTCGCAATTCATCGTGCCGAACGGAGTTCATTCACACGGCTCGTGTGGAGTATTTCGCGTCACGATCCGCATCATGTCTTGATTCCAATTATCATAGCTGCGAATCTCTTCTCGGAGCGCTTGCCTGGTGCTCCACACGAACCCACAGCACACGAACCCCTTCGGTTGGTTACGGCTCCCTCAGCCCCCCACGGCTCGAGGGCTGCCGGGTCCGTCCTGTTCTCCGCGAAAGCGTCCCACTCCTCTCCTCTCCGGGAGGCCTCACGTGAAATTCCATGCTCGGTTGACTGCTCCACTGCTGCTCTCCGCTGTCACGCTGGCGTTCGGCCTGAGCGCCTGCTCCCGCTCACAGCCCGTGTCCGATTCGCTCATGGGCCCGGTGAGGGCTGGCGCCGGCGGTTCCATGATCGGCGGCGCCGGGCGCGCCGGCGACGGTGATTTCGCGCCCACCGTGCCCTGCCCCCAGCTCATCCCCAGCACGATCGACGCGCCGGTGAGGTTCGTTCCCAGCTCCGCGCTCGTGGCGTCGTTCCGCTCGAATCGACTCCGCATCGATACGTCGGGGGAGATCGCCGGCCCGCTGCTCGCCGACATGGGTCCGTGCGCCACGAGCGAAAGCCCGACCATCCAGTTCATCGCGGGCCACTTCGATGTCCTCCTGCACGGCACCAACAAATCCATCACGTTCGCCGGCCAGCCACTCGTGTTCGGCCCGCTGCTCTCCCAGAACCGTCTGATCGCGCCGGGTGTCGTCGTCGCGACCGACGCGCAGAATGACCTGCTGGAGATCATCTGGCCCGCGCTCGCCGGCACCGGTGCGGGCGGCGCCATCGTGCGCGTACAGCTTGCGAGCTGGAACGCCCTGCTGGTCTCGAGCGCACAGAGCTACGACGTCGTATTCGACTTCACTGCCGAGCAGGCCGGCGTACAGATGTTCATCAAGGGCCACGCGGACAATCTCCGGCTGGATGGTGTGGCCGTGCTCCAGGAAGGGGCCGCGAGCCCGCCGGCCTGCCCGCCGTCCCTTGCCGGGACGGATGGCGCCGTGCTCCCGGTGTTCGCCACCATCGCGCAATTCCGCGCCAATCGGCTCCGGCTCGAGGTCGCGGGTGACTTGCCGAGCGGGATCATCAACGCCACGGGCGCATGTGCGGTCGCGACCCCGGCGGCCATCCAGTTCGTGGGCGGCAGCGCCAATGTGTTCCGCGCCGGCACCAACATCTCGGTGACCAGCACAAGCCAGCCGATCACATTCGGACCACTGACCGTTCCGCCCACGGGCGAAGCAGGCGTCGTGTTGAACATCGATGCGGCCGGGAACCTGCTCGAGATCATCTGGCCCGGCATGGCCGGCCTGCCGCCCGGTCCGCCGATCCTGCGCTTCCAGCTCGGAAGCTACAGCAGCTGGGTGAGCACGGGACGGCTGGTGGACGTGAGCATGCGTTTCGACGCGGCCGGCCCGGACGGCACCGTCGCCACCT
Organism: Candidatus Eiseniibacteriota bacterium; assembly: GCA_043749875.1. GTDB lineage: Bacteria > Eisenbacteria > RBG-16-71-46 > RBG-16-71-46 > RBG-16-71-46 > JAIOPA01. The sequence continues at coordinate 1,551 of JAYVCN010000009.1, forward strand.
ACACGGCCGAGGCGAAGAACGTGCTCGTGCCCGGACTGAGGTAGGACGCGATCGATCGCAGGAGCGTTCCGGAACGGGTCGCCGGCCTCGAGCCGGCGGCCCGGACCCGGAACCTCCCGCCGCCCGAGCGGGCGTGACGCGTTCATGACAACGGCTCGATGTTCGGACGCTTCTGCGCTTGCGTCCCCCGCGGCCCGAGGGCATCCTGTCCCCGCTATTCCGCAGGATTGCGGATCGCGCCGACACTCCCATCCTCATCCGCCCCCAGCCCCGGCATGGAAGCCGGGTCCGCATGGAGGAGTCCTCATGATGAACATCCGCCGTTTTTCGACTTACTTCCTCGCCACGCTCGCGCTGGTGATGCTCGCCGGCTGCAGCCAGAAAGCTGCACAGAACACCCCCGCCTCGGGCGCCAGCAGCGACAGCCTGCTCGCCTCGAGCCCCGTGGAGCAGCCGCAGGGCCAGATCCAGCCCCAGACGAACTTCCAACCGCAGCCCGCTCCGGCAACCCAGACCCCCACGCCGGCTCCGGCACCGAGGACCCAGGCACCCAAGCCGAGGCGGACCCCGCCAGCGGTGGCGGCCGCACCGACCGCGACGGTCGCGGCAGGCACGGGCCTCAAGATCACCATGAACGCCGCGCTCTCCTCCGAGACCGCGACCATCGGCCAGGAGTGGACCGGTTCGATCGCCGAGGCGGTGGTCGTGGGCAGCATGGCGCCGTTTCCGACCGGCAGCGTCGTGCATGGTGTCGTCGACGGCGTGAAGCCGGCCATGAAGGGCGACCGCGCGGTGCTGCTGCTGCGCGTCACCTCGATCGAGGTGAACGGCAAGACGCACAGCATCGACGCGACCGCCGACAGCATCGTGGCGGGCTCGACGCGCACGCGTAACGTGGGCGCCGTGGCGGGTGGCGCGGCGGCAGGCGCGTTGATCGGGCGTGCCATCGGCGGCTCGGGCAAGGGCGCCCTGATCGGCGGCCTGCTCGGGGGTGGCGCGGCGGCCGGTGCTGCGGCCAGCTCCAAGGGCTACCAGGCCACGGTGAAGGAAGGCGCGGAGCTCGTGTTCCGCGTCGACAGGGACACCAAGCTCAAGCTCTGAACCTGGCGCTGGCTCGAGGCCTTTCGCGGCGGCGCGGCCCACACGGGTCGCGCCGCCGCTGCGTCAGCGCTCTCCCCTGATCCGGGGGACGGGAGTGTCCCGACCGGGTACGACGCGCGCTCGCAGGTGGCCGCTGCGGTACACCTGCGAGGCGCGACGGCATTCCGGCTATTGCGGCACAATGGCTTGGAGCGCCGCCCGGCATGGCACAGGCACTGCACTACCATTCGGTCGAACGACGAATTCCCTCGCCTCTGGCCGATCGCTCCCGTCGCATCCGCGGCACTCTCTTCTATAGGAGGTCCTTCCGATGAAACAGCGTTTGTGGTCCGGCATCGCGACCCTCGCCGTCCTGGCGCTCGCCGGTTGCGGCAAGTCGACGAGTTCGCTGCAGGCCGGCGGGGCTGCCGGTGCACCCGCGGGCAGCGACCAGGCCCAGGTCTCGACTGTCGTGCAGAACAACCCCGGCTACGTGAACGAGGACGTGTGGCAGAGTGCTCAGGCGCAGGCGCTGGACGGCGCGGGTGGCTTCGCCGCGATCCGACCGCTGCACTTCTGGCGCGACATCACCAGCGTCACGCGCACCTCGGACACGCAGTTCGGCGCGCCGGACTCCAATGGCCGTCCGACGGTGGCGCTGGTCACCGTTCACCAGAATCTGAAGGGTACCTTCAACATCCTCGCCGGTGCACCCGACCCGGCCGACACGTCGCGCGCGCTCATCCAGAAGCCGCTCGATGACCTGTGGACGCGCAAGCTCCTGCTCATGCGGTTCGCGGACGCCGCCGACAGTGGTCGCACCCGCTGGCACCTGGTCGGCACGTCGGGCGTCGACGTGCACACGCGCGGCGGCTCCACGCACATCGCGAGCGTGCGCATCCAGAGCGGCAGCCTGGACACCACCATCACCGATCCGCTCGAGCTGCACCGGTTGCGCCGCATCGTGCTGCTGGAGCCGGGCGAGCCGGTCACGCTCACGGCCACGACCGGCAACGCCAGCGACGTGGTGTTGTTCTATGGCTTCGACACCCGCCGCCGGTTCGTGAACAACGGCGACGGCACGTTCACGTTCGTGTTCCCGGCCGGCCACTTCCCGGGCCTGCGCCACTTCGGAGTGGACGCGCTCTCGCACGGCACGTTGTTCGATGACCTGGCCGCGTACGACTCCAACGCCTGGGTGTTCCCGTTCGCCGTGGACCCGCATCGCGCGCCGGTGGACGCGCAGTAGTCCGCGGTCGAGTCACGCGCTCCCGCGGGGCCATCCGCCGCTCGAGCCGTGAAGTTCAGCGCACCGGACCGAATCACGAAGACCTCCGTGTCGGCTCGAGCTCCCACGCCGGGAGTCCGGGCTGACACGGAGGTCCTCGCTTGAGACAGGATCAGGATGGGCGGAACACGAGCGGATTGCGCGCGAGGAAAAGTCCCGCCTGCAACCGGTCCTCGAGCCCGAGTTTCACGAGCATGCTGCCGACGTGCTTCTTGACCGTCGCCTCGCTGATGTCGAGCGCCGTCGAGATCTCCTTGTTCGAACGTCCGTCGGCGATCAGTGCCGCCACCTCGAGTTCGCGCCCGGTGAGCTGCCGGTGATCGGACTCGCGCGCCCTCCCGTTCGCGCTCGATGAACGCAATGATGCAGCCGTCAGCGCGTCGTACGAAGCGCTGCCGGCCGCCACGGCACGAATGGCGCGGAACAGCTCTTCCGGGTCCGCCGTGCGCCGCAACGTCGCCATCGCCCCCTGCGCGACCGCAAGACTCAGGCAGTCGGTGCCGACGGCGCAGGGCGGAAGCTTCTCGACGGCGCGGGCCCGGCGCGAAGGCGGGTTCAGCACCAGGCAGTCCATCGCCGCACGCTCGGCCAGCGCCAGCATCTTGAGCTCGGGCAGTGCGGCGTGAATGACGGACAGCGCCGGTCCCACCGCCTGCCCGGCCAGGTTGAGCGCCAACACCAGCACATCCGGCGTGAGCGCCTTGCATTGGCGAATGCTCTCTTCGACGGTGGCCGCCTCGCCCACGACTTCGAGATCACGCTCGTCGTCGATCAGTCCGACCAACCCGCCGCGATCGATCGCCAGGCTGTCGGCCACGACCACGCGCACGCGGAGTGTGGGTGTAGGTGTGGGTGACGCGTGCCGCGCGGAACGGGACCGCCGCTTGGGGGGTGCGGGTCGCGCTTTCGGCATGAGGTGCTCCCGGGTGAGCTGCGTGGGGTTCGCAGCATGGTTCCTGTCTTGGGGCGGCATCTACCGTCCCGCCAACATCCTAACGCTTCGCGCCCCCGAGCGGATGCTCCTTATGGATTAGTCCGGGGGGTCCATCCGTCCCATGGCGACCGACCGCCTGAAGGGCGATGTTGGTAGTGCAACGCGGAGGAGGGTCGAAATGAAAATCATGATCGCGGTGGACGGATCGGAATGCTCGGAGCCTGTCGTCGAGTTCGTGGCCCGCATGCGCTGGCCCGCCGGGAGCAGGACCCTGGTGGTGAGCGTCGCGAACGCGGCCGCCGGGATGGTCGCGGCACCGTTTGAAGCGGCCGCGGCATCGGCCGAGATCGAGGCGCTGGACGTGCGTGAGCACGAGGACCTGGTCGCGCGCTACTCGCAGGCGCTCACCAACGCGGGGATTCCCTGCGAGACCAAGGTGGTGCTGGGCGAACCGGCTCACGCTCTGCTGCAGGCGGTGCGCGATGAGGGCGCAGACCTGCTGGTCGTGGGCTCGCATGGCCGGACAGGCCTCACGAAGTTGCTCCTCGGAAGTGTGTCAGCGCACGTCGTCGGCCATGCGCCATGCAGCGTGCTGGTGGTGAAACGAGGGACTGGCCCGGGTGTCGGCGACGGCCTCGCGCGGAGTGGTTCATGAACACAGGCACGATCAGGCTCGCGGGTATGGGGCGAGCTGCGGCGAGTCCTGCGGCGAGCGATGAACGCCGCATGCTGCGACTGCCTGTGGCGGCCCTGGCGTTGTGCGCGTGTGTCATGGCGTGTACGCCGGGGTTCGCACCCGCGGCCGAACCGGTCGGCGCGACCGAGCGCGGGTCGGTGGTCCTGGGCGTCGGCAGTGAACTGACGATCGAGGGCACGTCCACGCTCCACCCGTGGAGCAGTCGGACGGATTCGCTGCGCTTGGTGTTCCGCCTCGCGCCCGGCACGGCCCGGCCCGCCGATGCGCGCGGCCTCGAGGCGCTGGTGCGCGCCCAAGGCGTGCGCGGCCTCGTGGTCGACGTGCCGGTGCGCTCGCTGCGTTCCGCCAAGGAACCGCGGCTCGACAAGAACCTGTGGAAGACCATGCGCGCGGACGAGTTTCCGACCGTGCAGTTCGAGCTGTCGAGTTACGCCTTGGATCCGACACGCGCCGGCAGCGACACGCTGGCCGTGCATGCCCAGGGGACACTGGCGATCCGCGGCCGCGTGCAGCGCGTCGAACTCGACGCCCGCGTGCATGCCGGTGTGGGTGGATCGTGGTTGGTGGGCAGCAAGGAATTGCTCATGTCGGACTACGGCATCCGCCCTCCGACCATGATGATGGGAACGCTGCGGGTGGGAAACCGCATCCAGGTGCATTACCGACTGCTGCTTGTTCCGGGAGCCAGGGAGTCGTCAGCGACCACGGCGGGCAGCGATGAGAAAGGGGCTAAGTAATGAACGGCCATAGCCGGATCGCAGCGCGCGGTGCAAGCCGCTGGACGCACAGTTTGGCATTGGTCGCCCTGCTCGCGCTGCCGGCGTGGGCCGAGGAGCCCGTGGTGGGCGATGCCGCGCAGGGCACGCCGAATCCCTCCGCCCCGGCTGCGACCGAACGGGCGCGTCCGAATCCAATCCAGCTCGGCTACTTCCGGCCGCATGATGCTCGCGGGTTGAACGTGTTCGAGGCGCCGAAGCAGGAAGTCGTGCCCTACGACGGGTTCCGGCTGCAGTGGGGCGCGGCGTTCACGCAGCAATTTCAAGCCTTGCGTCACTCCAACACGGCGAGCCCGAACATCGTGGCCGGCGTGGACCAGAACAAGCTCATCGACATCGGCTCAGGCTTCAACAATGCCGACGCGAACCTGTACCTGGACGCCCAGCTCGCACGCGGCGTTCGTGTGGCGCTGACCAGCTACATGTCGTCGCGCCATCACAACGAGATGTGGGTCAAGGACGGCTACCTGCTGATCGATGGTTCGCCGTGGGCGAACGCGACGCTCGACCAGCTCATGAAGCACGTGACGCTTCGACTCGGCCACTTCGAGATCAACTACGGCGACATGCACTTCCGTCGCACCGACAACGGCCAAGCGCTCTTCAACCCACTCGTCGGCAACCTGCTCATGGACGCGTTCACCACCGAGATCGGTGGTGAGATGTACGTGCGTGGCCACGACCTGCTGGCGATGGCCGCCGTGACGGGCGGCGAAGTCCGCGGCCAGGTCCTGAAGCCCGAGCAACGCTCGCCGAGCTACATGGGCAAGCTGGGCTTCGACCACCAACTGAACGCCGACACGCGCGTGCGCCTGACCGGGTCGCTCTATACCACGACCGGATCGAGCAACAACACGCTCTACACCGGCAGCCGCGCCGGCTCGCGCTACTATTACGTGATCGAGAACGTGAGCGCGACCGAGTCCGGCCAGGCGTGGTCGGGCGACGTGCGGCCGGACTTCAGCAAGCGCGTCACCGCGTTCGTGGTGAATCCGTTCGTGCGCTGGAAAGGACTCGAGCTGTTCGGCAATGTCGAACAGGCGCGGGGCCGTGCCGCCACCGAGACCGCATTGCGCACGTGGCACCAATACGCCGGCGAAGCGGTGTACCGCTTTGCGGGCAACCATGTCTATGCCGCGGGCCGCTATAACGTGGCCAAGGGCCGTCCGCTGGGCTTTGCCTCGGACGTGTCCGTGGATCGCACGCAGATCGGCGGCGGCTGGTTCCTGACACAGAATCTGCAGGCCAAGGGCGAGTACGTGCGCCAGAATCACAAGGACTACCCACTCAATAACATCCGTCACGATGCCCACTTCCAGGGCGTGATGGTGGAAGCCGTGGTGTCGTTCTAGCCGTGGGCAGCGCGGACGAGGTCCGGATCTCCCCGATTCGTCCCGCTGCACTCGCGAGGTCCGGCGCGGAGAACTCAGTCCGCAATGCTCAGGCGCGAGGCAGAGAAGAAGTCCTGAGCCGCGCCGCGCGTCAGTGAACCAGCGGCTTCGAAGCCTTGTCTCCCCAGAGTTCCGCGAGCCGGCGGTCGCGGCCACAGCCGAGCCGGTACGAGCGGTAACGGAGTGGGTCCTTCCTCCAGAAGTCCTGGTGGTAGTCCTCGGCCGGCCAGAAGCGCGTGGCCGGCAGGATCTGGGTGACGATCGGCGCGTGCAGCACACCCGCGGCTTCGATCGCGTGCTTCGTCACCTCGGCGAGATTCCGCTGCCGCTCGTCAGCCACGAACACCACCGAGCGATACTGCTTGCCGCGATCGCAGAACTGGCCATCGCCCTGCGTCGGGTCGATGCCATGCCAGAACAGGTCGAGCATTTTCGCATAATTTGTTCGGGTGGGATCAAACGTCACCTGCACCGACTCGTAGTGCCCGGTCTCACCGGCGCTCACCTGCTCGTAAGTCGGGTGGTCCTCGCGCCCACCGGCGAAGCCCGAGATCACCGACAGCACGCCGGGTTGCTGCTCGAACTGCGTCTCGCCGCACCAGAAACAGCCCATGGCGAACACCGCCACCTCGCTGTGCGCGGCGTTTGGACGGGGCGAGGACTTCGTGGAGGGCGCAGACCATGCGACGCTCGCGAGCGCGAGCGACAGGACGAGTACGACCGAGGACGTGCTGCGTTTCATCGCGGGCCTCCGGTGAGATGGGCGCGGGTCAGGTTCAGTCAGAAGAACGCGCGAGGCACCCGGGCGTGACCGTCCGGCCGTCAGGTCGACGTCAGTTCTCCGGATTGGAGCCTGAATCGGGGCCCGAATCGGGCGACGGCGTGCGCCGCTGGCGGAACAGCTCGGCCCACTCCTCGACTTCCTTCTTCGATAGCGATACCGGTTTCTCCGCAATTTCCGACTCGCCATCCGCGGCCACGCCGGCCGCACGCCCGGCATCGCCTAGCGCCGCAGCCAGGAACAGGTCGGCAAGCGAGATGTCCGCACCCATGGCGCGTGCGTGTCGTGCCACCTCGAGGTCCGCGGTCACCACGGTGATCGCCTCGTCGCCGCCGACCTTCTTCTCGACCAGGCGGCGGATGACATCGTCGGCTTTGTCCGGCGGGCGCGAATAGGTGACCTGCACGCGGCCGCTGGGCTCGTCGCGGCCGCCCGCCTCGGTGCCGTCGAACACGACCAGGTAGCGCACGTCGTTGGCGCCCATCATCCACGACAGCAGGTTCACCAGCTTGTCGCGCGACTCGCGCAGGGTGCGGTTGGGGCCGGGCTTCAGGCGCGACGAGCGCAGGATGAGGTTGTAGCCATCCACGATGACGAGACGCGGTTCCATGCCCGCATGGTCGCGGGCCGGCGCACCGGCGTCAATCGCGCAGGCATTGCGCGGACTAGTTGCCGCCCTTCGACGTGTGCAGGATGCGTCCCCCGGTGCCCACGGCCCAGCCGCGCAGTTCATCCACGAACCACACGTCGTTCAACGCCTGGGCGGTGTTCGAGATCTGGCCGGACCAGTTGGCTCCGCCGTCGAACGACTTCAGGACCAGGCCGGGCCCGTTCGTGCCCACGGCGTAAGCGATCAGCGGGTCCACGATCTGCACGGAGCGCATGTCGTTTCCAGCCCCCAGTGTGCCGAGGTTCCACTGCAGCGAATCCGCCGTGCTCGAGGTGAACGGCTTCACGCCCTGTGCGCCGACCGCCACCGCGCGTGTCGCCGAGACCCGCCACACGGCACGCAGCGCCAGCGACGTGACGGACGGTTGCACCACGTACCAGCTGCGGCCGCCGTCGTGCGTGCCCACGATCACGCCGCTCTCGCCCACCGCCCAGCCATCGGTCGTATCGGCGAACGAGACGCCGTTTAGCTGCGTCGCAGTCGGATTCGCCCGCATCCACGACTGCCCGGCATCGGCCGTGCGCAGGATGGTACCGTTCTCGCCGACCGCCCAACCGTGCGCGGTGTCGGCGAAGCACACGCCGAACAGGTTGTCGCTGGCGGTGACGCTCGTGAGACGCGTCCACGAGGCGCCGCCATTGCGCGTGCGCATGACCGTGCCGCCATTGCCCACGGCGAAACCGGTCAAGTTGGTGGTGAACCACGCGGCGTTAAGGCTGAACGCTGTGCCGCTCGCCTGCACGCCCCAGCTCGCACCGGCCGTGCTGGTGTGCACGATGGTGCCCGCGTTACCCACCGCCCAACCGCTGCGGCCATCGGGCAGGAAGAACACGCTGTTCAAGTCGTTCGTCGTGCTGCTCGACTGCGCGTACCAGCCGTGTTGCACGATCACCGCGACCACGGCGGAGTCGGCCTTGCCGCCCGCTGCGGCGACCAGTATGGCGACGCCCTCGCCCACCGCGGTCACGAGCCCGTTGTTCGAGACGGTGAACACGTTCGGGTCGCCGCTTGTCCAGTCGAATGCCGCGCCCGCCACCACGACGCTGTTGGTATCGAGTGCCGCCGCCACGAACTGCTTCACATCTCCCACGACCAGCGTGTCGGTCAGTGGCGTGAGCACCACCGCGGACAAAGGCGGTAGTGGTGGGGCCACCACTCGCGCGCTACCGCAGTTGCAGCCGGTGAAGCTCGCGGCGCACAGGGTCACGATCAGGGCGGCCAGCGGGAGACGGCGATGACGCATGTCGAGGCTCCTCGGGTGGCGTTGCGGGGCCGCCCCCAGCTTGGGAACGGCGCGCGGTCGCGTCCAGGGCCGCGCCATGGAACGCAGAAATCGTCCGCAAGGGTTATCGGCCGCCGCCGGCCGCCGCATGACCCCGCGCGGGCCGGGCGTGCGAAACGCATGCCGGCCGTGCCGAACCCCGCACGGACTCACCCTACGACCATCGGTCGGCCCGCCGCGACCAGCCGTCCGGTGGTCCGCGCCCGGGCGGCGCCGGTCCGCGCTCGCTTGTCCGCCCCGCACCGCCATCCTACTGTCTCGCCTCGCGCTCTTCGCCTGCCCCCTCCCGGGCGGCCGCTCGCGCCGCGACGCCCCCACGTGGGCGTCGCGCGAGAACCCTCCGCCTGAGGACGACATGCTCCAGGTCCGCAAAGTCAGCAAGGTCTACGATGACCGCACGGTGGTGAACGACGTCAGCTTCGATGTCGCCGCCGGCGAGATCTTCGCGTTGCTCGGCCCCAACGG
>JAYVCN010000010.1:0-10773 GCA_043749875.1 Candidatus Eiseniibacteriota bacterium
CGCAGGCGTTGCCCGCTGCTGCGCCCGTCGCGGGCCGGCGCGTGCACGTGCGCGGCCGCTGGGACCGCTCGCTGCACATCCTGCTCTCGGGCCGCACGCATCTCGGGGCCGCAGGCGTGACGCTGCTCTCGCCGGTGCGCCTGCCATCGGGCGAGGCGGTGCTGGTCGAGCGCGGGTGGCTGGCCGCGGCGGATGCGCGCATCGCACACCCCGAGCAGTTCCCGGACAGCACGGCCAACGTGATCGGCATCGCGCAGCCGCTCGCGCACAGCGCGCATCCTGTCGTCTGGTCGCGCCTCGAGTCCGAATCCGCGAGCGTCGCACTGTGGTCGGCCCGCACACCCGAGGCGGACTCGCTCGCTGCGCGTATCGCAGGCCCGCTCGCGCCGTGGTTACTGCGCGCGCTCCCCGACCCGGCGGCGCCGCACCTGCTGGGCGGTGATGCGGCGCCCATCGTGGAACCTTACGAGGTGCCCGACGAGGCCATGCACCTATCGTACGCCATCCAGTGGTTCGCGTTCGCGGCGATTGTTCTATTCGGCTCGCTCGCGCTCGCCCTGCGCAGCGGGCGCCGTTCCGGCCCCACGACACCTGCCTGAACGCCGGAACGAACCCGCTCCACCGCCCGCCGGCGTCATTCACCGCTGCTGGCCCGGCATTGGCCGAAAGGCGCGCGACCCAGCTTGCAAACGTCCGTAACTTGCGCTCGTGAGCGAAGGCCGGCTGGCGCACGTTGCGCCCGGGGGCCGGAGCAAGAATCCCGGAGGGCGACATGTCGCATGTGATCTACAACCCCGACCGGCCGTGGGACAAGCTCGTATGGGGCCTGATCCTGATCGGCCTGGGCGTGTGCTTCCTGTTGTCCATGTACGGTTTCATCCCGAGCCACTTGCTGCGCACGTGGTGGCCGGTGTTCGTGATCGCGGCCGGTACGGGCTCACTGCTGTGCGCCCGCAGCCCGCGTGCGATCGGTTCGGGCGTCACCACGCTCGGCATCGGCGCGTGGCTGATGATCGCGGCGAACGACTGGTTCGGACTCGGTTGGAGCCATAGCTGGCCGCTGGCGCTGGTCGCCGCGGGACTCGGCTCGCTGACGCAGGCGCTGGCCCAGAGCGTGTGGCCGCGCGAGGAGAACGACTATGTTCAATGAACGGAAGCTGAACGATTCGCAGTTGAATCCCTGGCGGCGCTGGCGCGAGGCCGCGTTCGCGACCTGCACGCTGTGGCTGGTGGTGCAGAACGTCGCGCTGCTGTCATTGGCGGCGTGGGGACATCCGGCGAGTGCGCTGGCCGCAGGCACTGCGTTCGCGAAGACCGCGATCACGATGAGCGGGCAGCTGTTCATGCTGATGCTGGCAGCCTTCCTCGGGCTCGCGCTCGCGGCTTGGCTGGTGCACATTCCGGCCGAGACACGGCGGCGGGAAGCACGGGAGGTGCGTCATGAGCGGTGACCTCGGCAACGACCCCGGTCTGCCGCGCGGCGTGATGAGTGAACCGCGCGGCTCGCGGCTCACAGGTCGGTTGATCTTCGGCGCGCTGCTCGTGACGCTGGGGCTGCTGTGGACGCTCGAGAATCTGGGGCTCGCCGACGCCGACCAGTTCCTGCGTTGGTGGCCGGTGCTGGTGATCGGCTACGGGTTGTTGCGGCTGACGGGCCTGGATGGCACACGGCGGGTCGTGAGCGGGGCGCTGTTCGTGCTGGCGGGCTGCTGGACGCTGGCGCACTCTCTGGGCTACGTGCACGTGAGCATCTTCCGGTTGTGGCCGGTGTTCATGATCGTGATCGGGGCGTCATTGGTATGGCGTTCGATGCGTGGCCCCGGCGCTACGACGGACGCCTCCGACGCGCACGCCTACCCGCGGCCGTTCGCGTTCATGGGTGGCAACGTGCGCACCATCGAGTCGCAATCCCTGGTGGGCCTCGAAGCCACCGCGGTCATGGGCGGTGTCGAAGCGGACCTGCGCGGTGCGCGGGCGCGCGGCAATGACGTGGTGGTGGAAGTGTTCGCATGGTGGGGTGGCATCGAGCTGATCGTGCCCGAGGACTGGCGCGTGGTGTCCGAGGTCATGCCCATCATGGGCGGCGTCGAGGACAAGACGCGCCTGGCCGAGGGCGGCGGCGCCACCACGCTGATCGTGCGCGGACTCGTGGTCATGGGCGGTCTCGAGATCAAGAACACCAAGAACGATAGCCCGTTCCGCGGCGTGCGCGTGGGGGTCGTCTCGAGCAGCCGCTCGGGCCGGCGCAAGGAAGTCCGCGTGGATGCCTCGGGCGTGACCATCACGCGCGACGACGGTCCGCCGCCGCCTCCACCCACGGCCTGACGCATGCATCCGCTGTTCGCTCGCCCCGTACGGCTATTGCTGGTGGTGGCCGCCGCCGCGTTGTCCGGCGTGCCGCTGGCGTGGCTGTTGCGCGTGCTCGAGCCACGGCCATGGAGTGCGGCGCTCGCGTTCGCCGTGCCCATGCAGGTGTTCTACAGCTTCATCGTGCTGTCGGCGTGGTGGGTGTGCCGCCGGCACCCGATGAGCGGCGGCGCCGCGTGGGGCGCGGTCACGGCGCAGCTCGGCGCCGCGCTTCAGAGTTCCGCGGTGTGGGTGGCGCTGGGAGCGTTCTGGTCGGTGGTGATCAGTCACTGGCTTTACGCAGGGTTGTCGCGCGCCGCCCTCTTTCGCGATCTCGGCCTGTTGTTTGCAGCCGGCATCCCGCTCTACCTTTTGAGCGCTATTGCGCACTACCTGTTCCTCGCGTTTGAAGCTTCGCGCGCGGCGGAGCTTCGCATCCTCGAGACGCAGGTCACGGCGCGTGAGGCCGAGTTGCGCGCGCTGCGCGCGCAGCTCAACCCGCACTTCCTGTTCAACAGCTTGAACTCGATCAACGCGCTGGTCGGGAGCGACCCCGAAGGCGCGCGCCGCATGTGCGAGGGGCTCGGGGACTTCCTGCGCCGCACGCTGGCGCTGGGTGCGCGCGACTCGGTGACGCTGGGCGAGGAGCTGACACTGGTCGAGCGCTACCTGGACATCGAACAGCTGCGCTTCGGCGACCGGCTGCGCGTCGAGCGTGCGGTGGATCCGAACGCGCTCGCGTGCTGCGTGCCGCCGCTGCTGCTGCAACCGCTCGTCGAAAACGCCATCAAGCACGGCATCCAGGATTGCCTGGACGGCGGCACCGTTTGCATCGAGGCGCGGCGGGAGGGCGCGTTGTTGCGCGTGGTGGTGGAGAATCCGGTCGACGCCGACGCGCCCTCGCGGCGTGGCGAAGGCGTGGGCCTCGAGAATGTCCGCCGCCGGCTCGAGGCGTTCGGGGCACGCGACGCCCGACTGTCCACGTCGCGAATCGGCGACCGCTTCCGCGTCACGCTCACGCTGCCGGCACTCGTGGTCGCGGATGCCCCGGAGCCCCGCCATGTTTGAGCGCATGCGAGTACTGCTGGTGGACGACGAGGCCCCGGCGCGCGCATTGCTGCGCGAGTATCTGGGAACGCACTCCGGCGTCGAAGTGGTGGGCGAGTGCACGAACGGCTTCGAGGCCGTGAAGGCGATCACCGAGCTGGCGCCCGACCTGGTGTTCCTCGACATCCAGATGCCGAAGCTCGACGGCTTCGAGGTGCTGGAGCTGCTGGAGCCGCGCCCGGCGGTGATCTTCTGCACCGCCTACGACGAGTACGCGCTCAAGGCGTTCGAGGTGCACGCCGTGGACTATCTCCTGAAGCCGTTCGGCCGTGAGCGCCTCGCCGCGGCGCTCGAGCGAGCCCGCGAACGCCTGGTGCTGGCGGCGTCGCGCACGGGCACGCAAGCCGCGACCCCGCCCGCGCCGAGCGGTGCGGCGCTCGCCGCAGCTGCACGCGGGCCCGGTCACCATGCCGAGCGCATCGTGGTGCGCGATGGCGCACAGGTGCACGTGATCCCCGTCGAGCGCGTGGACTGGATCGAGGCGCAGGATGACTACGTCGCCATCCACGAGGCGGGGAAGGCGCACCTGAAGCATCAGCCGCTGGCCGAGCTGGCCGAGGCGCTCGACCCCGCGCGTTTCGTGCGCATCCATCGCTCGTACGTGGCCAATGTCGAGCGCATCGCTCGCATCGAGTTGCTCGCCAAGGACCAGCGCGTCGCCGTGCTGCACGACGGCCGCCAACTGCCCGTGAGTCGCAGTGGGCACGAGCGGCTGAAGGAACTGCTGGGTTGAATCGCGCGCCGCGAGCGGGAGCCCGCGAGCGGAAGTCGAGGCGCGACCGGCCGCGACACACGACGAGCGGGCCCGAGGTTCCCGGACCCGCTCGTTTTCAGCTTACGTGCGCGCAGCCTCAGTTCGGCGTGTAGCGCCGCTTCTCGACGATGGCCGCCGTGGTCGTGGAGCCCAGCGTGAATGCGGAGCGGAACTCGCCCTCGACGCCCACCTTGGCGCCGATGCGTGGCGCGCCGTTCGCCTTGGTGACTACCGCCATCTTGCCGGTGCCATCGTCGACATCGTAGGCGCCGTAGCCGAGGATACCGAACGAGCGTGTCACGTCGCCGGCGATGCGCACCGTCCGATGGTCGAAACGGGACGGGTCATCGAGCAGCGTCTTGATGGGAATCACGTTGAGGCTCGAAGCCTTGCAGCCTGCGATCAGCGCCACGAGCGATACGGCCGCGGCCAGCCGGAACGTGCGAGCGATGCGAGACGTCATGGAAACCTCGTTGTTCGTGTGAGCCGGGAAGCCCGGGAGCGGCGTGACCGTAGCACGGGCGCGCCGTTGGCCGCACACGCCGGGCCGCTTCGCGACCCTGGCCCCGGGTGGGCGTGCTTCACCACGGACGCTTGCCCCACACCTACCTGGCACGCACTGGCCCCGCCGCGGGCCAGTCCGTATCCCGCAGGCGCACGAGGTTCATCTCGAAGAACTGCACCGATGGCTGGCCGGACACGACGCGTTCGCCGATCTCACGCCACTTGCCGCCGCGGATGACAGCCGTGTAGCGGATGGTCGTCGGGCCCGCCGGGATCTCCCACACGTAACCGGAATCGGACGGGGTCAACGCGAAGTCACCCACCCTACCCATCGCGTACGAGTGCAACGTGTGCATCTGCTTCGCCGGGTCGAACGACACGATGCCGAACGCGTTGAAGGTCACCGTGCCGCTCAGGTCGTAACCGCGACCCTCGATGACCTTGACGGTTCCGTCCAGGAAGGGGCCGATGCGCTCGGTCTGTGTCACCTCGTGCTTCACGCCCGTGGGCAGGATCGTCCACGCCGGGCCGCGCCACACACCGTCCATGAACGCGAGGGGTTTGAGCGCGTCACGCTGGGCGGCGAGGAGGGCGGCGGAGTCGGGTGGACCCTGTGCGGCGCTGTGCGTCGGGGCGAGCGCCAGGGCGAGCGCGAGCAGTGTCGAGAAGGTGATTCGGACGGACATGGGTGCCTCCAGAAGGTGGGTGAAGGGTCGCGCGCTCCTCAGTGTCGGGCTCGGTGACGAGCTCGTGCCGCGAACATGCACTTGCCAAGGGGGGCTGCCGCAGGGGAACCCGGTGGAGCGTCGCAAGCGCCCGATGAGCGGTCGCTGGGCGGCGATGAGAGGTCGGTGCCGGCGAGCGGCCGCGAGTCCCGGCTTCCCGCTCAAGCTTCCGGCTCAAGGTGCACCCCGCGCCGCCGATGCTATACAATGGAGTCCGTTCACCTGAGGCCCTGTGTGCCTCCCCTTTTTCCCGGTGGCCCTGTGTGCCGCCGTAACGAAAGGACGCGTCATGAACGCATCCCTGAGCGACGCCTTCGGCGTTCGCAAGCCGCTCGCCACGCCCGCGGGCATCGTCCACATTTACAGTCTGGACGCACTTGCCGCGCAACTCGGCGTCGATCTCGCGCGGCTCCCCTACTCGATTCGCGTGCTGCTCGAAGCCGCGCTTCGCCATTGCGATGACTACCAGGTCACGCAGGACGACGTGAAGCGCCTGGCACGCTGGCAGGCCACCGGCGCCGAGCCGGTGGAACTCCCGTTCAAACCGGCGCGCGTCATCCTCCAGGACTTCACCGGCGTGCCGTGCGTCGTGGATCTTGCCGCGATGCGCGAAGCGGTCAAACGCATGGGCGGCGATCCCCGGAAGATCAATCCGCTGGTGCCGGTGGATCTCGTCATCGACCACTCGGTGCAGGTCGATCTGTTCGGTTCCGGCGCGGCACTTGAGAAAAATGCCGAGATCGAGTTCCGCCGCAACAAGGAGCGCTACGAGTTCCTGCGCTGGGGCCAGATGGCGTTCTCGAATTTCCGCGTCGTGCCGCCGGCGACAGGCATCGTGCACCAGGTGAATCTCGAGTACCTCGCACAAGTCACGCTCACCGCGCAGGACGCGGGCGCCACCGTGGCCTACCCGGACACGCTGGTGGGCACCGATTCGCACACGACCATGATCAACGGGCTCGGCGTGGTGGGCTGGGGCGTGGGCGGCATCGAGGCCGAGGCGGTCATGCTCGGCCAGCCGCTGTACATGCTGACGCCGCAAGTGATCGGCTTCAAGGTCACGGGCCGGCTGCGCGACGGTGTCACCGCCACCGACCTCGTGCTGACGGTGACACAGATGTTGCGGAGGAAGGGTGTCGTGGACAAGTTCGTGGAGTTTTTTGGATCCGGCCTGTCCGCCATGTCGCTGCCCGACCGCGCCACCATCGCCAACATGGCACCCGAGTACGGCGCCACCATCGGCTTCTTCCCGGTCGACGCGGAGACTTTGCGCTACCTCGAGCGCACGAACCGCGCCGATCAGGCCAAGCTCACCGAGGCGTACTGCAAGGCGCAGCACCTGTTCCGCACCGACTCCTCGCCCGAGCCGGCGTTCACGGACGTGCTCGAGCTGGACCTGGGCTCGGTCGAGGCGAGCATGGCGGGCCCCAAGCGACCTCAAGACCGCATCGCGCTGCACGACGTGAAGTCGAGTTTCCGCAATGGGCTCACCGCGCCGGTCAAAGAGCGCGGCTACGGACTCGGCGAATCCGATCTCGGAAGGACCGCGCGGGTGCAGAGCAATGGTCGCACGGACACCCTGGCGCACGGCGCCGTCGTGATCGCGGCCATCACCTCGTGCACGAACACGTCGAACCCGTCGGTGATGCTCGGCGCGGGACTGCTGGCGCGCAAGGCCGTGGCCAAGGGGCTGCGCGTGAAGCCGTACGTGAAGACCAGTCTGGCGCCCGGTTCGAAAGTGGTGACCGAGTACCTCACTGCGTCGGGAACGCTCGCCGATCTCGAGGCGCTCGGGTTCTACATCGTGGGCTACGGGTGTACGAGCTGCATCGCGGAAGGCACGCCGGTGCAGCTCGGCGACGGCACGGCCGTGGCCATCGAGCAGATCCCGGACGCGGGCGGCATCCGTCTCATGGGCCCCGATGAAGAGCGGCGGCTCACGCCGGCGCTGCAGGTGGCCACGCTCGATCAGGGCAATAAGGAGTGCGTAGGGCTGGTGCTCCAGGACGGCCGCGAACTCGTGTGCACGCCGGATCACCGGCTGTTGCGCGCCGATGGCGTATGGATGCGCGCGGACGAGTTGGTCGTGGGCAGCGACCGCGTGGTCATGGGACTCGAGGCACCGGTGGACGGCGTGGGCGCGGACGAGCAGGGCTACGTCTTCGAGGCGGGCAGCATGCGATTCACGCTTGCGGAGCCGGTGCAGCGCCGCAAGGCGCTCGCGTTCGCACGCTTGCTCGGTCACCTGCTGAGCGATGGTTCCATCAGCGTGAATGGACAGGGTCGTATGAACGCCGGCCAGGCGCTCGACCGCGAGGCGATGCTCGCCGATGTCGAACTCCTCACCGGCAAGCGGCCGAGCGCGACGCGCTATGACGATCTCAAGTGGAGCGTGGTGCTCCCGCGCGAGCTCACGGAGGCCGTGCTCGCCTTGCCCGGCGTCCACGCGAGCAGGCGGATCACCCAGCCGCATGAATTGCCGGCATCCCTGCTCGCCGCGGATTGCCCGGTGGCGATGGTGCGGGAGTTCCTCGGTGGCATGTTCGGCGCGGATGGACACTCGCCGCTCCTCATGCGTCAGGGCGAGGACGAGAACTCCGCGGTCTTCGGGGCCCCCGCATTCTCTCGGAGCGCGGTCGAGGAGCACGTCGAGTCGCTGCGCGGCGTGATGCGTGAGCTGCTTCGACTCCTCGCTCGCTGCGGCGTCGTGACCGAGGGTGCGAGCGTCTACGAGTACCCGACCCGTCGTTCGGCTTCGACGTACCCTGCCGCCCAGCACGGGGCTCCCCGGTGGGAGGTGCGGCTCGTGCTTCCCGACGGTCTCTCGTTCGTGGAACGCGTGGGCTATCGCTATTGCGTGGACAAATCGCTGCGCGCGAGCGCGGCCGCGGTCTACTGGCGCACGGTGCAGGGCATCGGGCGACAGCGCGTACGGATGGCGGAAGTCGTGCACGCGGTCCACGCCGAGGAACCCGCGCTCTCGTTCACGAAGGCTCGCGGGCGTGCGGAATCCGTTCTGCTTGAGGCCGAACCTGCCCTCCACGAGCACTACTCTTTGCTGCGTGGACTCGATCGGTTCAACCGCCTGCCAGAAGGTGATGGCCGTTCATTCCGGCCACTCCATCGCGATCGCGCCGGCTTCCCGTCGCCCGTGGAGATGCTGCGCGAGATTGGCGCGCGGGACTGGTTCTCGAAGCTGGAAGGCCGCGCCCCGGTGGTCGAGGACAAGCGCTACTGCGTCGAGAAGGAGGCGCTCAGCCTGCCGACCCTCTCGCTCGCGGTCATCGCGCGTCGATATTCGGGACGACGGCGCGTATTCGACCTCACGGTCGAGGGGATCCACGCGTTCGTGGCCGGCGGCGTCTGCGTTCACAATTGCATCGGCAACTCCGGCCCGCTCCCCGAAGCCGTGGCGCAGGCCATCGAGAGCGGCAAGCTCGTGGCCGCCGCCGTGCTCTCCGGCAATCGCAACTTCGAGGGCCGCGTGAACCCGCTCACGCGCGCGAACTACCTCGCGTCGCCACCGCTGGTGGTGGCCTACGCGCTCGCCGGCAGCGTCGACGTCGACCTGGCCACGGAACCGCTCGGCACCGGCACGGACGGGAAGCCGGTCTACCTGCGCGACATCTGGCCGACGCAGCAGGAGATCTCCGACGCCATCGCGGCCAGCCTGCGGCCCGCGATGTTCGCGCAGAGCTACGGCAATGTATTCGACGGCAACCCGCGCTGGAACGCCATTCCCGTAGCCGGCGGCGAGCGCTACGCGTGGGACGCGAACAGCACGTATATCCACGAGCCGCCGTTCTTCCAGGGACTCACTTCGGAGATCGCGCCGCTCCACGACGTGCTCGGGGCGCGCTGCCTGGTCATGCTCGGCGACTCCGTGACCACCGACCACATCTCGCCGGCCGGCGACATCGCGCTGGCGAGTCCGGCGGGCAAGTGGCTCGCCGAGCGCGGCAGCGAGAAGAAGGACTTCAACAGCTACGGCTCGCGCCGTGGTCACGACCAGGTGATGATGCGCGGCACATTCGCGAACATCCGGCTGAAGAACCTGCTCGTGCCGGGCAGCGAGGGCAACGTCACCGTGCACTTCCCGAGCGGCGAGCAGGTGCCGATCTACGATGCGAGTGAACGCTACCAGGCGGCCGGCACGCCACTGGTGGTGCTGGCGGGCAAGGAATACGGCAGCGGCAGTTCGCGCGACTGGGCCGCCAAGGGCACGCTCATGCTCGGAGTGCGCGCGGTGCTGTGCGAGAGCTTCGAGCGCATCCACCGCAGCAATCTCGTGGGCATGGGCGTGCTGCCGCTGGTCTACGAGCCGGGGCAGACCGCGGAGTCGCTCGGACTCACCGGCCGCGAGGCGTTCGACATCACCGGGCTCACGGGCGAGCTGGTGCCGCGGCAGAAGGTGAAGGTTCGGGCCACGCGCGTGGATGATTCCGTGATCGAGTTCAGCGTCATCGCGCGGCTGGATACGCCGGTCGATGTGGACTACTACAAGAACGGCGGCATCCTCCAGACCGTGCTGAGGAAACTGGCGAAGAGCTGAGCCACAAGCCCGCGCGAAACGACCAAGGCCCGGTACGCATCGCACGCCGGGCCTCGTGTCGGTTCCACCCGCCGCTTCAGCGCGTCACGGCGTCTTCCTCGCGCTGCTCCTTCTCCCACCAGAACGGGCCCCGCGGCCGCACACGCGGCGCGATCTCGTCGAGCGTCGCCGCGTCGTAGAGCCGGCCGTTCTGCATGACGCGTGACACGCTCTCGGAGTTCCGGATGTCCGCGAGCGGGTCCCTGTCCATGACGATCAGGTCGGCGAGCTTGCCCGGCTCCAGCGAGCCGATGTCGCGGTCGTAGCCCAGGTATTTGGCCCCGCCGAGCGTCGCGCAGCGCAGCGCCTCGTGGGGGCTCATGCCGCCGAGCACCATGCTCCAGATCTCCCAGTGCGCGCCGAGCCCCTCGCGCTGGCCGTGCGCGCCCAGCTGCACGCTCACGCCCGCCTGGTGGAGCTTCGCCGCCTCCTCGGCCACGATGATGTGGTTCCACTCGCCGTCCGGCGCCGTCACCGGCCGGCGCGCACGCGCATCGAGCGTGCGCCGCGGCACGAAGCGCTGCAGCCGCTGGTCGGCCCACACGGGCGTGTGAGCGTACCAGTAGTGCTCGCCGTCGAGACCGCCATAGGCGACGTTGAACGTCGGCGTGTAGCCGCCTTGGTCTGGCTCCACAGCTGCACCACGTCGTCGTACACGCGGGCGATGGGCAGCGCGTGCTCCACGCCGGTGTGGCCGTCGATGACCATGGTCATGTTGTGTGGGTAGAGCGCGCCGCCTTCCGGCA
>JAYVCN010000011.1:0-4421 GCA_043749875.1 Candidatus Eiseniibacteriota bacterium
GGCGATGGTGATGGACATGTCGTTCGCCAACCAGGCGCTGTCGGTGGAGTACCTGGTGAAGCAGGCGAGCAAGCTGCAGAAGGACGTTTACATCGTGCCGCCGGACATCGACAAGGAAGTCGCGCGCTTGAAGTTGAAGAGCATGGGCACGAACATCGACACGCTCACACCGGATCAGGTGAAGTACCTGGCGACGTGGAGCGAGGGCACGTAGTCCGGGCGCCCATTCGTTGACAACGCAACGCCCCGGCAGGGGAGACCCGCCGGGGCGTTCGCAATCCGGGCAACGCCACCGTCAGCTGAGACGTGAGTTCAGGCTGGCGATGTAAGTCACTGGGGGTGTGTCATCTATGTGACACGCGCTCACGCCTTCTTGCGATCACGATACAGGTGTCGCAGCAGCAGGATCTGACCGTAGTGCCCGGCCTCGTGCTCGAGGACGTGGTAGAGGATCCAACGCACGTTCTGGCGTGATGTCCCGCCATCGCGCCGCCGCCGCGTCGCGACCCGGTCCAGTGTCGCATCCGGCCAGCGACGCGCCGTGCGTTTCGCGTACGCCCGCGCCCGTGCGAGCAACATCCGGTAGAACGCGAGCTGCTTACCCTTCAACCCCGCCGGGGGACGCTTCTCGGGCGGGAGCGGCATGCCGTCGTCATCGACGCCGAAACGCAGCACCTTCCTGGCCGCGTCGTGCGTCATGGTCTCGTTGGCGATCATGAGCCAGTACACCTCGACGACTGCGATGTGCGCGAGCAGCATGCCGATGGTGTTGGTGCCCGCGCGCGGCTGCCACTGGAGCTCAGCGGCGGTGATCCCGCGCAGGTCCTCGAGCATTCGTCGGGACTGGTCGTCCAGCTGAGCCAGGAACGACCCTGCTTCGCGACAGCGGCCGCGCGGAACGGTGATGAGGTAGGTGCGGTTCACCGTGATGGCCATGCGTGCCCTCCGTGGGATTCCTCTGCCGCCGCCAGGCTCAATTGGGGTTCCCCTGCTGCGGCTTCATCGTGAGCGGGTCACGCAGCGGCAGCCGCTTGGGATCACCGCCCGCCAGCTTCTTGATGCTCGCCGCGTGCTTGTCGTCGCCGAGCAGCATGTCCTTCGTGTTGCCGACCATGAGGAACGTCATCTTCGCAGGATCGAGCAGGCGCTTGGCGACGCGCTGCACGTCCGTGGCCGTGACGGCGTTCAATCGCTTGCCATAGTCCGCGTAGTACGCCGGATCCCTCTCGTAACGGCCGGTGAGTTCCTCCACCGCCAGCGCGCCGGCGATGGCGGTGGCGGTCTCGAACTGCACCGGCAACGATTCCACGAACTTGTTGCGGCTCGCGTCCAGCTCCGTCGCGGTGACGAGCGAGTCACGCATCCTGCGAATCTCGGTCAGGGCGATCTCGGTGGCGTAGGCGACCGAGCGCACCTTGGACTGGAACACCAGGCGCCACGGCTCGGCGTAGTAGGTGCCGCCCTCGATCCGAGAGTTGACGGAGTAGGCCAGGCCCTCGTCCGAGCGGATGCGATTCACGAGCCGCGACGTGAAGCCGCCGCCACCCAGGATGTCGTTCATGACGCGTGCGGCCGCCCAGTCGGGGTCATAGCGGTCGAGCGCCGGCAGGCCGATCGAGACGCGGCCCTGGTTCACGTCCTTCTCCACCATGTACCAACCGGACTTCGCCGGTTCCGAGGGCGCGGCCGGCGTGCCCGGCTTCTCGCCCGGCGTTGGCCATTTTCCGAACGCGGCCTCGAGCTTCTTCACCATCGTGCCACGGTCGAAGTCGCCCGCCACCGCGAGCAGGAAGTTGTGTGGCCCCATGTAGCGCTTCTGGAACGACCTCAGATCCTCCGCGGTGATGCCGTCGAGCGACGCCTTCGTGGTCCAGCGATTTGACCAGTGGCCCTCGCCGCGCTCGAGCGCGCTCCACTCGCGCTCCTCGATGTCACCGGACTCATCGTTGCGGCGTTTCATGTTCTGGAGCGCCTGCTCCTTGAAGAGCTTGACGCGATCCGCCTGGAACGCCGGATTCTGGAGACACGCGGTGAGGAGCCCGAGGCCCTCATCGAGGTCCTTCGCCAGCAGGTTCACGGTGGCGCGGCCCTCGCTGCCGCCGATCGGCAGGCCGCCGCCGAAGAAGCCGCCCCCGCCGCCGCCCACGTTGGAGTCGAGCTGGGCGCCGAGACTGGCGACGCGCGTCTCGACCTGCTCGGCGGTCAGCTTCGCCGCGCCGCTGCGGGTGATCAGGTTCGCGCACATGGCCGCGAGCCCTTCCTTGCCCGGCGGGTCCAGCTGCGGGCCGCAACGCATCAGCACGTTCACGGTCACCAGCGGCGTGGTGCGGTCGGGCACCAGGTAGGCGACGATGCCGTTCGCCAGCTTGACGCGATATTGCGCGGCCCTGGGCGGCACGTAGGTGAAGGCCGGGTACTTCAATTGGTCGGGGTGCCCGGCCAGCGACTCTGCGGCAGTGGGCCGGGCGGGCTGGACTGCAAGCAGCGCGAGCAGTGTGCAAGAGACGCCCACAGGCGCCCGGAATCGATTCGGGGTCATCGTGAGCCTCCGGTTCACTTCTTGGCCTCCAGCTCGGCGAGTCGGGCCTGGATGCGCGTCTTCACGTAGTCGAGGCCGGTCTTCATCGCCTCGGGAACCTGGGCACCCATCTGCTCCATGCGCGTCATCATCTGTTGCAACTGCGCCGGGTCGGTGGACGCGGCGATGCGCGCCAGCGCCTGCTTCACCATCGGCTTGGATTCGGCCGGCAGGCCCGCGAGCACCGGGTCTTCAGGCTCGCTACCGGCCTTGCGCGTATAGGTGGCGACCGCACGGTTCTCACGCGTGAAATACTTCTTCACCACGCGCTGCACGTCCGCGGAACTCGTGTTGAGTACTTCACCCGAGAGCACGTCCGCCAGCCGCCAGCCGCCGCGCGCGTCCGCGACGCCATAGCGCAGCATCAGGAAGAAGTTGCCGTCGAGCTGTCGGTAGGTGGAGGTGAGAAAGCGGTTCTTGGCCGCCAGCAGTTCGTCCTCGGGCACTCCGTCCTTCGCGATTCGCTCGAGCTCGGTATACACCGCGTGCTCGACATCGTCCGGCGCGTGGCCGTCCTTGCACTCGGCGTCGATCTCGAACAGGCCTTCGTATTTGCGGTCGTCCAGCTGTGCCGTGGCGCGGCTGGCGGGGCCGCTGCCGAGCACGAGGTTCTTCTTCAACCGCCCGGTGTCGCCGTTGAGCACCGTCTGCAGCACCGTGAACGCCGGCACGTCCTTGTGCACGCTCGGCACCGCGTGCCAGCGGATCTCAACGCTCGGGTTCGTCTCGGCCTCGCCGAAGAAGCGCTTCTCGCCGACGCTCGGGACCTCCATCGTGATCATCTCGGGAATCGGGTGTTCGCCGTGCGGGATGGAGCCGAAGTAGCGCTCCGCCAGCGCCAGCGCCTGCTTTGTATCGAAGTCGCCGACGACCACGGCGGTCAGGTTCTGCGGCGCATAGAAGCGGGCGTAGAAGTCGTCGGCCTGCGCCAGCGTGATGTTCGCCACGTCGCTCGGCCAGCCGATGGTGTCCCACGAGTACGGCGACGCGTCCCAGAACGTGGAGTTGAACGACTCCTCGAACTTGCCGGTCGGCGTCGACTCGAGGCTGCGACGGCGCTCCTCGTAGACCACGTCGCGCTCGCTGTAGAACTCGCGGAACACACGGTTCTTCAAGCGGTCGGCCTCCATCCAGAAGTACAGCTCCAGCTTGTTCGCCGGCAAGGTGTAGAAATAGAACGTCATGTCCTCGTTCGTGAACGCGTTGATGCGCGAGCCGCCGTTGTTCTGGATCACCAGGTCGAACTCGTTCTTGATCATGTTCTGGCGCTGCTTCGCCACCAGCGAGTCGAACTGCACCTCCAGCGCCTTCATGCGCGGAGTCTTCGCCTCGGGCTTGGTGATGTCCTCGATGTCGCCGCGGCGGTAGGCCGCGCGCAGCTTGGAGATCTCCGCGCGCATGTCCTCCATCACCGCTTCCTGTTGCTGGATGAGTTGGGCGTCGAGCGCGTAGTCGCGCGTCCCGATCACGTGCGTGCCCTTGAACATCATGTGCTCGAACAGGTGCGCGATGCCGGTGATGCCCGGGCGCTCGTTGGCCGAGCCCACGTGCGCCACCCAGCCGCACGATACGGTGGGCGAGAGGTGTCGCGGCACGAGCAGCACCTTCATGCCATTGCCGAGGATATGTTCCTCGACCGGGGAGGCGTTCGTGCGTGCTTCGGACTTGGCCGCGGCCGTGGCTCCGAGTGCTGGCGCTGCGGGTGGCATTCCGACCGCGAGCGCGAGCGTCGTGAGCCCCAGGGGCAGGGCGAGCCGCTGCCGCCAGGCGAGCTGGGGGCGCATCATGGCGTACTCCTTGAGGGTATGGGAGGCGTGGCCGATACTGCGATGGAGCAGGAAGC
>JAYVCN010000012.1:0-5504 GCA_043749875.1 Candidatus Eiseniibacteriota bacterium
GACCACGTAGAGCTCGTGTTGCGCGTCCTCGCCGAATGAGGTGACGCTGCCGAGCGCGCCGACGTTCCATTGTCGCAGGTCGGTGGCTCGGCCTCCACCAGAGCGAAACGAGCGTAACCAGCCGCTGCAGTAGTCCGAAAAGAAGATGCTGCCGTCGAGCCGCGGCATGACGCGGCCGCGATACGCGTAGCCGCCCGTGATCGAGCAGCCGTCCGGGTGGCTGTACTCGATGACGGGATCGACGCGATCGCCCGGTCCCGGACGTGGGAAGCCGAAGCCGTGCAGCCCCTCGCGCACGCTCCAGCCGTAGTTGGCGCCGGCGCGAGCGGCGTCGACCACGTCGACCTCCTCGTACTTGTTCTGTCCCACGTCGGCGATGACCAGCCGCTTCGCCGTGAAATCGAACGAGTAGCGCCACGGATTGCGGAGCCCGAGTGCCCAGATCTCCGGTCTTCCGTCGTTCGGACGCACCTTGAACGGATTGCCCTCGGGGATCGCGTACGGGTCGCCATGGTCCACGTCGAGCCGGAGCAGCTTGCCGAGCAGCGTGTTCGAGTTCTGCCCGTTGCCGAACGGATCACCGCCCGCGCCACCGTCGCCCATGCCGATGTAGAGCATGCCGTCGGGCCCGAACGCGAGCATGCCTCCGTTGTGGTTCGCGAACGGCTGCTTCACGAACAGAATGGGCTTCGCCGAAGCGGGATCGACCGCCTGCCGGTCTGCGCGCACCGTGTAGCGCACCACCTGAGTGTCGCCATGGCGGTCGGTGTAGTCCACGAACAGCCAACCGTTCGTTGCAAACGAGGGATGGAACGCCAGCCCGAGCAGTCCGCGCTCGCCGCCGTAGCTTACGAGCGAGGAGACGTCGAGGTAAGTGGCGGTAGAGGGCCTCCCACCGTCGATCCACCGGATGCGCCCCGGCTGCTCGACGACATACAGGCGGCCGTCGCCGGGAGCCGAGCACAGGAACAACGGATGGTCGAAACCATCCGCTGCCACGACGGGCTTGAGCCCGTCTGCGCGGCGAAAGAGATTACCTGTATCCGCGACGGCCGATCGAGTCGCGAATGCCAAAGCCGTAGCGATGAGGACCGATCTTGTGAGATTCATGCGGGGCAGCATAGCGTGGTCGGGGCGCCTCGGCATGGTATGTTCGGCGCGCCGGGAGAAACGGGGCGTTCCTGTGGGCACCGTAGCGGCCCAGTGCTCCGTCACTCATTCTCCGCATCTGCGCGCGTTGCTTGAGGCGCGGTACGGCAGCGGTAGTGACTTCGCTGTGCTGCGGATTCCAGAAATTGCCCAGCCCGGCCACCAGTCACTCACGACCATCATCCTCGGGGAACAGCTCAGTCGATGGCACTGGGCGAGTGGCCCGTCGCTCACGCTGGGCGGCGGATTCGGGTGGGCCTACGTCAGGAACGCGCATGGCGTACTGTCGCTTTCCGACAGCTCTCGGCCCAGTCTGACAAGGACCGAACCGGGCTGCGCTGCGATCTCAGAACTGCTGCTTCTCCGTCGAGTCCGCAAGCGCGCGCGTCGCGGACTCGCCGCCGGAGATCACCTCCTGGAGCGCGTCGAACCAGCCCGTGCCCACGAAGCTCTGATGCCTGACGGCCGCGTATCCGTCCGAAGCAGCCAGCTCGAACTCACGGTCCTGCAACTTGGCGTACGCCGTCATGCCGACATCGCGATAGCCGCTCGCCAGCTCGAACATGCTCAGGTTCAACGCGTGGAACCCGGCCAGAGTCACGAACTGGAAGGCATACCCCATCGCGCCCAGCTCGCGCTGGAACCTGGCGATGCTCGCCGCGTCCAGCTTCTTCGACCAATTGAACGACGGCGAGCAGTTGTAGGCGAGCCGCTTGTCCGGGAAGCGCGCGCGAATCGCCTCGGCGAACAACCTCGCCTCGGCCAGATCGGGCGTGCTGGTCTCGCACCACACCAGATCGGCGTAGGGCGCGTAGGCGAGCCCGCGGTCGATGGCCATGTCGAGGCCGTTCTTGATGCGGTAGAAGCCCTCGGTCGTGCGCTCGCCGGTGATGAACGCGCGGTCGCGCGGGTCGATGTCGCTGGTGATCAGGTTGGCCGAGTGCGCGTCGGTGCGCGCCACGAGTAGCGTGGGCACGTCGAGAACGTCGGCGGCGAGGCGTGCCGCCACCAGCTTCTGGATGAACTCGCGCGTCGGGACCAGCACCTTCCCGCCCATGTGCCCGCACTTCTTGGCGGACGCCAGCTGGTCCTCGAAGTGCACGCCGGCGGCGCCCGCCTCGATCATGCCCTTCATGAGCTCGTAGGCGTTCAGGTCGCAGCCGAAGCCGGCCTCGGCGTCGGCGATGATGGGCGCCATCCAGTACTTCCCGGTACGGGCTTCCAGGTGCGCGATCTGGTCCGCGCGCTGGAGCGCGTTGTTGATGCGGCGTACAACGGACGGGACCGAATCGGCTGGATAGAGGCTCTGATCCGGGTACATCTGGCCAGCGGTGTTGGCGTCGGCCGCGACCTGCCAGCCGGAGAGGTAGATGGCCTGAAGCCCCGCAGAAACCATCTCGACGGCCTGGTTGCCGGTCAGCGCCCCCAGCGCGCGCACGGGCTCGCCGCTCTCCAGCAATTGCCAGAGCCGCTCTGCGCCCAGGCGCGCGAGCGAGTGCTCCACGTGCACGCTACCGCGCACGCGCACGACATCCTCCGCGGTGTAGCGGCGCGTCAGGCCCTGCCAACGCGCATCGGCGGCCCAGCCCTGCTTGATGTCTGCGGCGGATCTCGGCTTGGTCATGTTCGACTCCTCGTGGAATCGGCCGGAGGCCGAAGGGCTTATAAGTCTTCAGACCGGGTCGCACACCCCGTGGTCGATCATCCAACGTGACTGTCGGCACGCCTCGGTGAGCGTGGCTGCGTCACCCGCATCGCGTCCGAGAGGCAGCTCCGCGACGAGCTGCGTGAGCGCTTCGTCGAAACCGTCATCGAGCAGCTGCTGGTCGTGGCGGACGGGCGCACCACTGGCGTCCAGGATGCGCAGGTTATCGGCGTGCCGGAGCCGTTGCGCGAGCATGAGCCGGTAGATGCGATCCGTGGCCAGGTCCTCCATGTAGCCGTCCAGCAGGCTTGCGCCTTTGCCATTGAGCACGCCGTTTCGATACCGCACGACTGTGCGTACTGCTGCGCGCGTCCCGGCCAACGTCAGGGTGCCAACGCCAGCCGGCGAGGGTCGCAGATCGGGGTAGCGCGCTGCCCCAGCGGGACGTGCGGCGAGCTGGTTCGGAGCGGGGAACTGCGCCACAGCGATGGCGTTCTGGTCCGGGTGCCCGGTCCACGCGCCGTCCATCAGGCAGGCGGCCTCGTTCTGCTTATCCTGCGCCAGCGTAGCCAGCGCGCGCGCGTTCAACTCGGCATCGACGCGGCTCGGATAGAGCGCGGTCATGCCGCCGATGGCCAGCGCCCCGCGCCGATGGCAGATATCCACGAGCAGATGTCGCAGGCTCTGAAAAAATGGCACGTCGTGCGGGATGGTGTTGCGGTCCGGCAGCACCCACGCGGCGTTCATCAGGTTCCAGTGGATGAGGCTCGCCATGTAGTCCCAGCGGCCAAGGTTCAAGCCCACGATGTGCTCGCGCAGGTGGTAGAGGAACTCCTCCATCTGGTAGGCGAGCGGGTGCGACTCGACGAGCGCCATGCAGCGTATGAAGTCGCGTGGCCAGCCGCGCGCCGCAGACAAAGCACCAAACACGTCGGCCCACCACTTTGCTTCCTCGGCCGATTCGCTCTTCGGGATGTAGAACGCGAGCGGGTGCTTGAGCCGCGCGGGTTCCACCTGCCATGCGATCAGCGCCACGTCGAACAGCGACGCGCTGGTGGTGTCGCCCGCGAGCACTCCGGACTGCGACAGGTGGAGCCCGCGCACGCGGCTCCAGATGGCGACGCCCGACGACTCGATGCCCACGGTGCGTGCGCGCTTGGCGTCTGGGTACGTCAGCCGGCCCTCGAGTGCGGCGACGATGTTCGCCACGCCGCGCAGCAGGTTCTCCCACGTGTTCGACATCGAGTCCTCGAGGTCGAGCATCACGCCGGGTGCTCCCGAGTTGAGCATCTTCACCACCAGTTCAGCGTCGTCGGCGGGCCCGGTCATCTGGTTACGCTGGTCGGCGCACCACGCCGGCACCTCGATGCGCCAGTCGCTCGTGGTCGCGGGTGAGGGCGGGAGGTGGTCGGGCAGCACGCCATCGCGGTGCGCTTTGGCAAGGCGTTCGACACGCGCGCGCGCGAGCGACTTCTGGCGCGGCGCGAACTCGGCGTGCAGCAACTCGAAATACGCTGCGAAGCCCGGTGGCAGGTCGCGATCGGGATCGAATCCGGGCGGCGCGCTGTTCATGCGCGCGAGGTCGGCGGCAGACACAGGAGTCTTCCCATCGAAACAGGTGACCCGCGGCGGGGGGGCCGCGGGAGGTTGCAGCGGGTATCGGCCAGAGCTGAGAGTGGCTTGAAGTGCGGACGCAGGCCAGCGTGGCCCCGACCGGGCCTCATGCGCAGTCTCAGACAGTCATGCCAAGTTATTGCAGCCGTGCGCTCTGTGGTCTGGGGTTCGCGCCCAACCGTCGCTCGCCCTAGACTGCGCCGCCTGCCTAGCTCCATCACGTTC
Source organism: Candidatus Eiseniibacteriota bacterium (assembly GCA_043749875.1). Lineage (GTDB taxonomy): Bacteria > Eisenbacteria > RBG-16-71-46 > RBG-16-71-46 > RBG-16-71-46 > JAIOPA01. Next base: position 4,634 of record JAYVCN010000012.1, read on the forward strand.
CGTGCGCTCCAGCCGTCCCTCGCGTCCTGTCGTGCGCATCCAACAGGAGAACCGCCTGCCCGTCACCGCTCAGGAGTTGGCCCCGTTCGTCGACATGGCGCGCGAGGCGATCGGGCGCGAGTATCCGGTCGCGCTCATCGTGACGCTCGAGAATGCCGCGGACCTCGGACTACCGCGCGCGCTCACACCCGCGTTTCACGGCAGCTACGACTGGCACTCCGCGGTGCACGGCCACTGGTGCCTGGTGCGCGGGGCGCGGCTTCAGCCCAAGGCCGAGTGGGCAGCGGCCGCACGCCAGGCATTGTCGCGCACGCTCACGTCCGCGAATCTCGCCGCCGAACTCAAGTTCGTGGAGCGACGCCCGGGCTTCGAGCGCCCGTATGGTCTGGCCTGGTTGCTGCAGCTCGCGGCCGAGCTGCGCGCCTGGGAACACGAGCCGGCGCGCGCCTGGCGCGATGCGCTGGCGCCGCTCGAGTCGCTCGCGGCTGCGCGTCTGGCCGACTGGGCCGACAAGCTGCCGTGGCCGGTGCGTTCCGGCGAGCACAGCCAGAGCGCCTTCGCGCTTGCGCTGGCGCTCGACTGGGCACGCAGCACCGGCCAGCGAGCTTACGCCGACCGGCTGGCGCGTGCGTGCGTGCGGCTGTATCGCGGCGACACGGCGGCACCTGTGGCCTACGAACCGTCCGGCCACGACTTCCTCTCGCCGGTGCTCGCGGAAGCAGATCTATTGAGGCGCGTGCTACCACGGGATGCATATGCCAACTGGCTCTACAGCTTCCTGCCCGACACGCACGATGATGCGTTCACCCGCTGGCTCGAACCGGTGCGCGCGGTGGACCGGAGCGATGGCAAGTTCGCGCACCTGGACGGG
>JAYVCN010000013.1:0-7223 GCA_043749875.1 Candidatus Eiseniibacteriota bacterium
CTCGACCCGACCATCGTCGTGGGCGGCCGGCTGAAGATGCTGGGCAGCAATGCGCTGCTCGGGCACGGGCGCTTCCTCGTGGCCGAGGCCGACGAGAGCGACGGCTCGTTCCTGCGCCTGGCGCCCGCGGTGAGCGTGATCACGAACATCGACCGCGAGCACCTCGACCACTACAAGGACCTCGATGACATCCGCCAGGCGTTCACCTACTTCGCGAACCGGGTGCCGTTCTACGGCGTGACCGTGCTGTGCGTCGACGACGAGCACGTGCGCAGCATCTGCCCCAAGATCACCAAGCGGCACATCAAGTACGGCACCCGTCACGACGCCGAGATCCGCGGGCTCGAGCTCGAGCTCCTGCCGCAGGGCTCACGCTTCCAGGTCGAGGCCGCGGGCGTCCCGCTCGGTCGCATCGAACTGCACGTGCCCGGGCGGCACAACGCATTGAACGCGCTGGCCGCGGTCGCGGTCGGCCTCGAGCTGGAGATCGCGTTCGCGCACATCGTCGAGGCGCTCGACGGCTTCCGTGGCGTGGGCCGCCGCTTCGAGCTGCGCGGCGAGGCCGCGGGCGTGCGCGTGTTCGACGACTACGGCCACCATCCCACCGAGGTCGCCGCCACACTGGCCGCGGCGAAGGGGCTGGGAGGGCGCGTGCTGGTCGTGTTCCAGCCCCATCGCTACTCGCGCACGCAGTCGTTGCGTGAGGAGTTCGGCCGCTGTTTCACCGACGCCGACCACGCCTGGGTCCTGGACGTCTACGCGGCGGGCGAGTCGCCCATCCCCGGTATCTCGGGGCAGACCGTGGTGGACTCCGCGCACGGCCAGGGTGCGCCCCACGTGCACTACACGCCCACGCCGGGCGAGGCTGTCGAGGCCGCGCTGCGCGAGGCGCGCGCCGGCGACGTCATCCTGACGCTCGGAGCCGGTGACGTCTCCAAGCTCGCCGACACGTTGCTCGCGGGCCTGAAGCGCACGGGCGCAGCGGCCGGGGGGGGCAAGATGACGGGGCAGGCAGGGCGATGAGTCGCTACCAGGGCAAGGCGCTCGAGCGCGAACGGGACCCGCGACGCACTGGCTCGGTCCTGCGCCAGCCGCTGCGCATCCTGCTTGTCATGCTGGCGCTCGGCTCGCTCGCCATGGTGCCGTGGGGCGAACTGCGCCGCCGCCTGCTGGTCGTCGACCAGGTCAGGGTCACGGGCCTGCGCTACCTGGACGCTGCCCGGGTGCGCAAGCGCGCCGCGCTGCGCGAGGGACAGGACTTGCTGACCCTCGATCTGGCGGGGGCGCGCCAGCTGGTGCTGCTCGAGCCGCGCATCCAGAGCGCGCGCGTGACGCGTTCCGGCCTGCGCGGCGTGGAGATCCACGTCGAGGAGCGGGTGCCCGCGCTCGCGGTGGCGCACGGTGAGCCATGGGAAATTGATGCCTCGGGCGTGCTGCTCGAGCCGTTGCAGGCTGGCGTGGTGGCCGATGTGCCCATGCTCGCGGGTCCGGACTTCTCAAATTATCGGCCCGGCAGTCAGGTGCAGACGCCGGAAGTGAGAAGAGGGCTCGCATGGACGGCCATTTTGAGCGACAATGCGCTCCGGCTTGCCGGACAGGTCTCGGAGGTGGACGTCTCCGACACCCGCTTCACGCGCTTGGTGCTGCTCGATGGTGTGCGCGTGCTCGCCCCGGCCTGGCCGAACGGCGCGCGGCAGCTGTCCGGGCTGCGGGCCACACTCGCCGACCTCGCGGCCAAGGGCATGATGCCCCGCGAAGTCGACGTACGCTTCAAGGATCAGATCGTCGTGCGCGGTGCCCGGCCGGTGGGGCCGACCGCCACGACCTCGACATCACGCGATAGTTGAGGCTGCCGAGGGAGGGACCCCCATGGCTCATGCCACAAGGACGTTCGCCGGTCTGGATATCGGCACCACCAAGATCTCGTGCATCATCGCCGACCAGAACGCCGCCGGTGAACTGCGGATCGTGGGCGTGGGCAATGCCCCGAGTGAGGGCCTGCGCCGCGGCGCCGTCGTCGACCTCGAGAAGACCGTCGCCAGCATCATGCGCGCGGTCGAGGAAGCCGAGCGCATGGCCGGGGTGCAGGCCAAGGGCGTGCACGCGGGCATCGCCGGCGACCATATTCGCAGCCTGAACAGTCGTGGCGTCGTGGCGGTGTCGCGCAAGGACAACGAGATCCACCCCGCCGATGTCGCGCGCGTGATCGAGGCCGCCAAGGCCATCGCCATCCCGACCGACCGCGAGATCATCCACGTCATCCCGCAGGAATTCATCGTCGATGATCAGGATGGCATCAAGGATCCGGTCGGCATGAGTGGGGTTCGCCTCGAGGCCGAGGTGCACATCATCACCGGTGCGGTGACGAGCGCACGCAACATCTGCCGCGCCATCCAGCGCGCCGGCCTCAAGGTTTACGATTTGACGCTCGAGCCGCTCGCATCCGCGGCGGCCGTGCTGGACGACGATGAAAAGGATCTCGGCGTCGTACTGCTGGACCTCGGCGGCGGCACGACCGACGTGGCCGTGTTCCACGAGGGTGCCGTCCGCCACACCAGCATCATCCCGTTCGGCGGCGCGAACGTGACCAGCGATATTGCCATCGGGCTGCGCACGCCGATCGACAAGGCGGAACTGATCAAGCTCCAGCATGGTGCCGCGCTGGCCTCGCTCGTGAACGGCGACGAGTCGGTGAGCGTGTCGGGCGTCGGCGGCCGCGGCGACAAGGAGATCTCGCGCCACGTGCTGGCGTCGATGATCGAGCCGCGCATGGAGGAGATCTTCGCGCTCGCCAACAAGGAGGTGCGAAAGAATCACTTCGCACCCTTGATCGGTGGCGGGGTAGTACTGACCGGCGGCACGTCCCTGCTGCCGGGGGCTGCGGAGCTGGCCGAGCAGGTATTCGAGATGCCGGTCCGCCTGGGGCTGCCGCGCGGCCTCGGCGGACTGTCGGCGAAGATCTGCGATCCGCGTTACGCGACGGGCGTGGGCCTGGTGCTGCACGCCGCGAGGGCCGAGGAGGGTGGGGTGGATTTCGTCGAGGTCGGCGCGGGCAAGACGCGCTCGCGATTCGATCTTCGCAACTGGTTCTCCGATCTATTCTGATTCCGTCACGCCGGGCATGATCGGGCACGACGCCCGTGAGCCCGCACCAGGGAGGGTGCACATGTCCACGTTCGAACTCGAGATCGACCGCAGCAGCTCAGCCAGGCTCAAGGTCATCGGTTGCGGCGGCGCCGGTGGCAATGCCGTGAATCGCATGATCGGCGCGGGGCTGCGCGGCGTGGAATTCATCGTCGCCAACACCGACATGCAAGCGCTGTCGCAGTCGCTGGCGCCGACCCGCATCCAGATCGGCGTGAACACGACGCGGGGCTTGGGCTCGGGTGGCGATCCGCAGACCGGGCGCCGCTCGGCGGAAGAGGACGAAGCCGTCATCAGTGACGCCGTGCAGGACGCCGACATGGTGTTCATCACCGCCGGCATGGGTGGTGGCACCGGCACCGGCTCCGCGCCGGTCGTGGCCCGGCTCGCGCGCCAGGCGGGTGCGCTCACGGTGGCAGTGGTCACCAAGCCGTTCCAGTTCGAGGGCCGCCGCCGCCTGCGCCAGGCCGACGAGGGGCTGGCCGAGTTGCGCGCCGAGGTGGACACGCTGCTGGTGATCCCGAACGAGCGCCTGCTGTCGGTGGTCGACAAAGCCACGTCGCTGTCCGAGGCGTTCGCGGTGGCCGACAACGTGCTGCTGCAGGCCACCAAGGGCATCTCCGAGCTGGTCACGGTGCCGGGCCTCGTGAACCTGGACTTCGCCGACGTCAAGAGCATCATGGCCTGCCGCGGCAACGCGCTCATGGGTACCGGTCGCGGCTCCGGAGCCAATCGCGCGATCGACGCCGCCAGCGCGGCGGTGTCGAGTCCGCTGCTCGAGGACGTGTCCATCCACGGCGCCGAGGGCGTGCTCGTGAACATCACCGGCGGCCGCGACCTGACCCTGCATGAGGTCAACGAGGCAGCGCTGGTGGTGACGCAGGCGGCCGGCGAGGACGCGAACGTCATCTTCGGCGCGGTCATCGACCCGTCGCTCGACGGCGACCTGTTGATCACCGTGGTCGCGACCGGCTTCGGTGCGCATGGCTCGAGCATGCGACTGATCGAGCGCGCACAGCGCTCGGCCCCGGCGGCCGCGGCCGCGAGTATCGCCGCTGCGGTGGCCGACGGCGACCTGAGTGGCATGAGCACGCCGGCCTGGCAGCGCCGCGAGGGCCGGCCGCAGTGGGGACGCACCGGTTCGCGCGGCGACTCGCTCGAGGTGCCGACGTTCCTGCGCCGCCAGATGGACTGACCTGGCCGTGGCATTCCTGTCGTCGCTGGTGAAGTGGGGGCACACGCGCCGCTACAACGAGGGCATCCTCCACTTCAATCAAGGGGAGTTCGAACGCGCCGCCGAGTGCTTCGAGGCCGTGCTGGAGGAGGTCCAGGACCCGAACGACCCGGACCACTGCCTGGCGCTCGTGCACGCGGCCGAGGCGCGCGCCAACCTGGGACTGGCCTACCAGCACGCGGGGGACTTCTCGCGCGCCGAACAGGAGTTCACGCGCGCGCTGGCGGAGAATCCGACCTTCCCCGACCTGCGCTACCAGCGGGCCCGCATCTACGAGCGCTCGGGCCGCACCGACGAGGCCATCGCCGATCTGCGGCGTGCGCTCGGCGAGCACCCGCACTATATGGAAGCGCAGCTGTTGCTCGCAGTCTGCCTGGGCGCCCAGTCGGACCGCGAGGGTTCCGCGGCCGCACTCGCCGAAGCGCTGATGCTGGGGCTCGAGGCTCCCGAGTGGGTGACGCCGGAGATCGCGAAGGACTGGTCCGGCGAGGAATGGCGCCGCCTGCTGCCCGGAGGCTCCGACACGCGCTCGCCCCGCGGGCCGCTGGACGAGGCGCTGGCTCGACAGCAAGCGGGCGATCTCTCCGGCGCGATCGTCGCGCTGACGCAGGCGGTCGCCGACCAGCCGGGCTACGCCGACCTGCGTTGTCGCTTGGCGGGCCTCCTGCTGGAGGCCCGCCTGGTAAATGACGCGCTCGCTCAGCTGCGCGTGGCGCTCGAACTCAACCCGCGCTACCTCGAGGCACGCATGCTGGCGGCGCGCGCGGAACTCGAGCGCGGCGACGCGCGCGCGGCCGAGCAGCAGATCGCGCTCGCGCTCGAGGCGCATCCGCAATACCCCGACCTGTGGTTCTGGCTCGGGCTCGCGCGCTTCCGCGCCGGCGACCTCGAGCGCGCGTTGGAACCGCTCGAGCGCGCGGTCGAGCTGAACCGCCAGTTCGCGCGCGCGCAGCGCCTGCTCGGGCTCGTGTATCACGCACTCGGACGTCACGACGATGCGTTGCGCTCGGTGCGCCGCGGGCTGGCGCGCGGCAGCGAGGCGCCACATGCGGCGCTCGCCGAATCGCAGCTGCTTTACGAGCTGGGGGATCTCGAGGGCGCCGAGCAGGCGCTGCGCCGGGCGCTGGCGGTGAGCCCCGACTGGCCCGATCTGCACCTGGCGCTGGCGCGCACGCTGCGCGCGCAGGGCCAGCTCGAGGCGGCCGCGACGACCTACGAGCGCGCGCTCGAACTGCAGCCGGGTTACGACGCCGCGGCGCTCGAGCGCGCGGCGCTGGCGCTGGAGATGGCGCGACCGGAGGCGGCGCAGACGCGGCTCGTCGCATTGCTCGCGCGGCGTCCGCAGTGGGCCGATGCGCACGCGCTGCTCGGGCGCGCGCGGCTGGCGAGCGGCGATGCGGCGGGGGCGGAGCCGGCGTTACGCGCAGCGCTCGCCATCCACCCCGGATTCGCGGCGGCGCGGGCCGACCTGGGCTGGGTGCTGCTGCGGCTGGGCCGTGCGCTCGAGGCCGACGCCGAGTTCGCGCTGGCGCTCGAGCTGGACCCGCTGCACGCGCTGCCGCGCGAACAGTTGGCGTGGCGCGAGCTGCTCACGACCTCGCGCGCGCGCTGAGCCGGCCGGGTGCGCCACAGGCCCGGCTCGCGTGAGCCGGGCCTGCGCGCTGCGGGCAGTGCGGTGGGGTCAGGCGGAAGCTGCCGCTGCTGCTGCGGCCGAAGCGATGGTCTTCCCGCCGCGCACGGCCTTCTCGACCTTGCCGGAGCGCAGGCAGCGCGTGCACACATCGATCTGCTTCGCGCGCCCGTTCACCAGCGCGCGCACGTTCTGGATGTTCGGCTTGAACATGCGCTTGGTGATGTTGTTGGCGTGACTGACCGTATGGCCCGCCATTCGCAGTTTGCCGCACACGAAACACTTCGCCATGGCAGTCTCCTCACGGGATCATGGCCCCCGGGGAACGGAAAAGCAGCGGAGGGCCGCGTGTTTCTTTCGAGCGAGGGACTATATCCGCGAGGGGGTGGCCTGTAAAGCCGCGCCAGCGTAAAGTGCGGGCGGGCCAATGCTCCCGGCCCAACCCATGACCACCGTCCGTACGCCCGGCACCTCGCCCCCCCTGGACCCGCGCACCCGCGTGCAGTTCCTGCCCGGCATCGGGCCGCAACGCGCGCTGGCGTTCGAGCGGCTGGGCATCATCACGCTCGAGCACCTGGTGCGCCACTACCCGCGTACGTGGCTCGACGCCAGCCGGTTCGTGAGCGTGCAGCAGCTGCGTCCAGGCGAGCTGCTCACCGTGGTGGGCGAGGTGCGGCACGCGGCCGCGCTGCGCACGCGCGGCGGCCGTGGTGATTTCGCGGCCACGATCAGCGACGGCACCGGCACGCTGCCATGCTACTTCTATGGTCAGTCGTTCCTCGCCCGCATGCTCAAGCCCGGCACGCGCGTGGTGGTGAGCGGCGAGATCAACGGCGCCGAACGCCAGATGTTGAACCCGATGTTCGAGGTGATCGAGAACGACCTCGAATCGCTGCTGCACGCCGGGCGCCTCGTGCCCGTGCACGCGCTCACGCGCGGCGTCACGGCGCGGGGCTTACGCCAGGCCGTGCGCCGTGCGCTCGACGCGGTCGCCGACGCCGTGCCCGACCCGGTGCCCATCAGCGTCGCCGCCGCGCACTCGCTCATGCCGCTCGGGCAGGCGCTGCGCGATCTGCAATTTCCCGCGTCGGCCGAAGTGCTCGAGAAGGCGCGACAAAGGCTGGCGTTCGAGGAGCTGTTCCTGTTGCAGATGGTGATGATGAACACCTGCTTGAGATTCGCGCGGGTCTCGTCCATGAGCCTAAGGAACACCGG
>JAYVCN010000014.1:0-4633 GCA_043749875.1 Candidatus Eiseniibacteriota bacterium
GTCGCCACACGCCGGCGCCGGCGCAGCTCGAGGAATATCTGGGACATCGCGTCTACCAGCCGGAGATGGCGGGCAAGGAGGACGAGGTCGGCGTCGCCATGGGCCTGGCGTGGACCACCGCCGGTGGCGAGGTGCTGGTGGTCGAGGCCATCAAGATGCCGGGCGCCGGCCGGGTCGTCCTGACCGGTCAGCTCGGCGACGTGATGAAGGAGTCGGTGCAGGCGGCGCATTCGTACGTGCGCTCGCGCGCGGCGTCGCTCGACATCCCGTCCGACGCGTTCGGACGCTGGGACATCCACGTGCACTTCCCCGCCGCCGGTGTGCCCAAGGACGGCCCGTCCGCCGGTATCACAGTGGGGCTGGTGGTCGCCTCGGTGCTCTCGGACCGCGCCATCCACCACGACATCGCCATGACCGGCGAGGTCAGCCTGCGCGGCAAGGTGCTGCCGGTGGGCGGCATGCGCGAGAAGGCGCTCGCCGCCTATCGCGCGGGCTTCCGTGCACTGGTGTTCCCCGTGGGCAACCTGAAGGACGTCGACGACATCCCGCTCGACGTGCGTGACCGGCTCGAACTGATCGCGGTCGAAACGATGGATGAGGTGTTCGCGTGCGCGCTGTCGCGCGTCATCCTGCCGCAGAACATGAACGGCGAGTTCGTGATCGAGGACCCGAGTCCAGCCGAGCCCGGCGGTGAGGGCCAGATCGGCGTGGAGATGGACCTCGACGGGTAGGGGCTAGACGCTGCCGCTGCCGCCCTCCACATCCTCATCGCGCACCTGCCCGCCGCGTTCGAGCGCCGCGAGGTATTCGCTGATGATCTCGCGCGCCTCCTCGGCATCGTGGGGCGACACGAGCAGCTCGCCCCAGGCCGTCGTGCCCCAGTCGCGGCGGACGTTCCCATAGCCGGGAAGCGTGGCGCTGCGCAGGTGCACGCGCAGGCCGTGGTGTTCGAGCAGCCCCGCGAGCAGAGCGCCCGCGGCCGCGTCGGGCACCTTGTGCACCACCACGGGCGCACCGCCGGTCGCGGGCGGCCCGCTCACCAGCACGGCGCGGCAGTGCGGGCACGCCACCGTGCCGGCGTCATAGCGCGCGCCGCACTCGGGGCACCAGCCGGGCGCGGGGGCAGGCACGCTCATGCGCGCGTTCCCGCGCCCGCGTGCTGCGTGATGCGGCGCGCGGCCTCGGCCACATCCTCGGCGCGCGTGGCGAGCGACAACCGCACCCAGTCGCCGTACTCGGGCCCGAACGCCGTGCCGGGGAGCACCGCCACGCCGAAGCCCAGCCACTCGTCGACCAGCGCCCACACGTCGCGGGAGCCGAGCGCACCGGCCACGTTGGCGAACGCGTAGAACGCGCCCTTCGGCACGGGGGCATGCACGGCATGGCCGCCGGCGAGCCCGTCGAGCAACAACTGCCGCCGCGACTGGTACGCGTCGCGCATGTGCGTGACGCTGGCCTGCGAGCCAGACACGGCCTCGCGCGCGGCGATCTGCGCGGCGGGGAACACGCCGTGCGTGGTGTAGAACGCCAGCAGCGGCGCCATTGCAGGGCGCATCGCCTCCGGCGAGGCCACGTAGCCGACGCGCCAGCCGGTCATCGCATAACTCTTCGACATGGTGTAGATCGAGATGGTGCGTTCAGCCATGCCGGGCAGCGATGCGAGCGAGACGTGCTCCGCCCCGTCGAACGTGATGTGTTCGTACGCCTCGTCGGACAACACGAACAGGTCGCGCTCGATGGCGACCTCGGCCAGTGCGGCGAGGTGCTCGCGCGACACCACCGCGCCGGTGGGGTTGTTGGGCGTGTTCAAGTAGATGCCACGCGTCTCGGGCTTCAAGGCGGCGCGCAAGCGCGCGGCGAATTCGGCCGGCGTCCACGCGCCCGACTGGAGCTCGAGATAAACCGGCAACGTGCGATAGCGCGCACCGGCCGCGAAACCCACGAGCTTCGGCAGCGCCATCCAGTGGGGCGATAACACCAGCAGCTCGTCACCGGCCGAGAGCAGGCACTGGATCGCCAGGTACAACGCGTGCGTGCCGCCGGCGGTGACCACGATGTCATCCAGGTGCGCGTGGATGCCGTTCTCGCGCGCGAGCTTGGCCGCCAGCACCTCGCGCAGCGAGCGCTCGCCGCGCGCGTCAGGGTAATGCGTGTAGCCGTCGCGCGCCGCGCGCGCCAGCGCCTCCACGATGTGCGGCGGCGTGTCGAAGTCGGGCTCACCGCGCTCCAGGTGCAACACGCGCTCGCCCGCTTGCTCGCGCGCGGCGGCGGCGGCCATGACGCGGCCGAGTTCGGAGGTAGTGTGCAGGACGGGGCGGTCTGCAATCAGTCGGGGCATCGTGGACTCCGGGGTGGAGGGCCGGGAACCGTGCGGGTACCGAGAAGGTAGGCGTTTTCCACAGCCACCGCAGCCGAGCGGGTGTTCCGCAGTCCACGGGCGTATTGCATGCCCGCGTCGGGCACGACCATTGCCACGCCACGGCGGACGTTCATCGCTCGGAACCGCATCGGGGGGCTGCATCATGGCGAAGATCCATCTGCGTGACGTGTGCGATCACCTGTCCGCCGCTGGCGACGTCGAGGGCATCATCGACGCGCTGCTCGCTTATCTGCGCGCCTATCAAGGCGATTGGCACCCGACGCTGGCGATGGTCGATGGCCAGCACGACGCCGTGACACAGATCTGGTCCCGAGAGCGCGGTCGCCTGGACCGGCGCGACGTGGTGCTGCCGGTGGACCATCTGCCGGCGCGACTCGTGCGAAAGTTCTTCCGCCCGAGTGCATTCTTCAATGCCTCCGAGCGCCGCTCGTTGCTGGCCAAGGTGTTCCGGGCCACGCCGGTCTACGAACCGGACCGGTTCGAGGCCGCGCAGGTGCAGCCGCTGGTGGCCCCGGTGCCCTGGCACTCGTGCATCGTGCTGCCGCTCGCCGACCAGGACGATCTGATGGCGTTACTGCTGCTGGTGTCGCCGCGCCGCGGCGCGTTCCCGGCTGCCGCGGTCGAGGAAGTGCTCGCGATCCGCACCATGGCGGCGGTGGCGCTCGCGCGTCGCATGCACTCCGAGGGCCGCCAGACGCCCGAGTCGCGCCAGGCCGAGGAGCAGTCGCGCCGGGCGCAGGGCATGTTCCAGGAGCGCGTCCGCCAGCTCGAGACCGAATCCACGGCGCTGGCGCACGACAACCGGCTCAAGGCCGAGCGCATGGAGCTGTTGGCGCGCGTGGTGGACCGCATCCAGAACGCCGCGCACCAGGAGCGCACCGAGCTCGAGAGCCTGCGCCAGCAGACGCGTGCCCTCGACGAACAGGCGTCGACCGCCGCCACGCACCTGAACGATGCCTACACGCAGCTCGCGACGGCGCAGCAGCGGCTGAACGATCAGCAGGAGACCATGGACTTCCTGCGCGAGGTGTTCGACGCCTCGCAGCTGGAGCACGACGACTCGCTCATGTCGCGAGCGCTGGTGCAGCGCTTCTGCGAGGCGTTCGCCGTGGACCGCTGCAGCCTGATGCGCGTGAATGACCGGCACCTGCATATCGCCGCGCATCGCGGGATGGATCCCGACATGGCCGGGCAGGTGCGCTTGCCGCTCGGGCAGGGCGTGGCGGGCTGGGTGGCGAACCACCGCAAGCCCGTGCTCATGCGAAAAACCGGTGATGCGTCGCCGGTGCGCCCCACCGGCGTGGACAACTACAATTCCGGCTCGTTCGTGTCGGTGCCGCTCGTGCACAAGAACCGCCTGCTCGGCGTGCTGAACCTGAGCAACAAGCGCGACGGCAAGCCGTTCAACGAGACCGACCTCGATCGCGCCATCATGGCGAGCGCGGTGCTGTCCATGGCCATGGGCGAGCGTGAAGACGTCTACAGCGGCTCGGCGGGCGCGACCGCGGCAGGCATCGCCGATGCGATCTTCGCGCCACCACCGCACGTCGCGGCACCGCGCTCACTCGAACAGCGTGAGTTGCCGCCGTTCGAGCTGCGCGGCTGAACGACTCAGGCGGGCCCCAGGCGTTCGCGGAACTCCGCGAGCGCCTGGCGGTGCGACGCGAACGCCAGATCGTCGGGTAGTGCGTCGAGCGCGAACCAGTCCAGCTCGATCGCGTCGTCTCCCGCGTGCGACTCCCCGCCGGTGGTGATGCCGGTGTAGAGGATGAGCACCGCACGCACGCGCGGGTCGTCGAAGCCCGCGTACACGCCGAACAGTCCGGTGAGCTGGGCGATGATGCCGGTCTCTTCCTGTAGCTCGCGCACCGCCGTCTGCTCCGGCGTCTCCCCCGCCTCCATGAACCCCGCCGGCAGGCACCAATCCCCCGCCCGCGGCTCCCACCGCCGCTTCACCAACAACACCCGCCCCGCCTCCACCAGCAACACCCCCGCCGCCGGCACCGGATTCCGATACCACACATATCCACACGACGGACACGTCGGCCGCACCATCCCATGATCGTCCACAGAGGCCATAGTGGTGGCGCAGCGTGGGCAGTAGCTCGGAGTAAACGGAGACATTCCAACGAGTGTAACGCACGCGCGCGCATCGAATAAACGAGCCGGGGGTGAGCCGTGCTCTCGCCATGGCGACGTCGAGAGGCCTGCGAGAGCATGGATGGTGAAGCAGGCCGAACGCCGAACGAGTGG
>JAYVCN010000015.1:0-5336 GCA_043749875.1 Candidatus Eiseniibacteriota bacterium
AGCTCCGGCGCGCCGCCGGTGATGTCGAGCGTCGGGATCGGATGCCGCCGCAAGAGGTCGATGACCTTCCCGGCCGTCGCCTGGGTCATGACCTCGCGCCGGTCCGGACCCGCGTCGACATGACAGTGCGCGCACGTCTGGTTGCAGAGCTTGCCGACGTTGACCTGCAGCACGTCGATCCGCTCGGCTCTCAACTCCGGGAGACCGTGTAGCTCGATGACGGAATCGAACACGGGAATCCCCGAGCGGTCGAGCAGTTCCAGTTGCCGCTCCGGCCTGGCCAGCGCGCTGGCGCGAGCAGCCAGCGAGGTGAGCGTGGGGTTTCCCATGTGCGGCTACATCCCCAGCTTTTCGGCGACGGTCCGCATCTGCACCCCGTGTGCAAGCGCGGCCCCGCCCCGGATGGCATTCGCCACGTGGACGGCCTCCGTCATCTGGTCGAGGTCGGAGCCGTGCTTGAGGCACGCCTGCGTGTACGAGTCGATGCAGTACGGGCACTGCACGGCGTGTGAAACGGCCAGCGCAATCAGACTCTTCTCGCGCTCCGAGAGGGCGCCGTCGGCGAAGACGGCCGAGTAGTAGTCCGAGAACTTCGCCCAGAGTTCGGGCCGGTTGCGACCCATCTCGGCGAAGCGTTCCAGATCCTTCGGGGTGTAGTAGGTCTCCACTCAGGGCTCCCTTGATCGGTATGGCAGGCTTGCAGCCACAGGTACCGCGCTGCAGGTGAGTGCATCGGGGGGGCCTCGTGTTACAGTCCGAACGGCGTGATGTCAGACGGCTCAGCCAGTCGCGGACCATGCGCCGAGGCAGCTTGGATGGCCCGTTCGGCAAGGAGTCAGAGGATGCACGATCAGGACATGGCGACCCGCCTGCGGGCAGGCGACGAGGCAGCCTTCCGGGAGATCGTGGCCGAGTACGGGGGGCGGCTGTCCCGCCTCGCCCGCTCTTTCTCGCGCAATGATGCGGTGATCGAGGAGGCCGTTCAGGAGACCTGGCTGGCCGTCATCCGCGGCATCGAAGGCTTCGAGGGCCGCGCGCCGCTCCGCAGTTGGATCTTCGGGATCCTCGTGAACCAGACCCGCAGGCTGGCGGTACGGGAGCATCGCCATGCGCAAGTCCCTGCCGGTGGAAACATCGCCCCGAGTGCGCCGGTGAACGCCGACGAGAGTGAGTCCCGGGAACCCGGAATGGGGGGCAACGGCATGTGGGTGGAGCCACCCGTGCCCTGGGGAATGGAGAACCCTGAATCCGCGCTTCTGACCAAGGAGACGTTTGCGGTCATCGAATCCGCATTGGCTGAACTCCCCGAGACCCAGCGCCACGTGGTCCTGCTACGGGACGTCGAAGGCCTGAGCTCCGAAGAGATCTGTAACATTCTCGACGTCAGCGACACTAACCTGCGAGTGCTTCTGCATCGGGGACGTGCCCGGGTGCGGCAAGCGCTGGACCGCTACGTGAAGGACGGGACCCTGGCGGGGCGTTCTGCACGCGGGAAGAGACGATGATCCCATGATCAACTGCGAACAGATCACCAGGGCTGCGGGCGACTTCATCGAGCAACGACTGCGCCTGCGCAAGCGCCTCGAGGTACTCGTCCATATCGCCATGTGCAAGGGCTGCCGCACGTACGTCGAGCAGTTCCGCCTGACGTTGCTCGGCCTGCGCTCGCTTCCGCAACCGGCAGCGACGCCTCCCTCCCAGGATCTGCTCGAGCGATTCCGCAGGCAGGACCGGGGACTGAGTTCGTAGAGAGTTCTCGCCGCTCGGCCCCGAACGGGCGTCGCGCGGGTACCAGGGATGAGTTCGCCAGGGAGCAAACGTGGAAAAGCGCGGCGTGCTGATCGGATCCCTGCTGGGAGCAATGCTCGCGTCCGCGTGCTGCATCGGACCATTGCTGATGGGCGAGCTGGGCTTGGGATCGCTCGGATTCGCGGCCGCACTCGCTCCGCTCCGTCCGTGGTTCCTCGGGCTCACGACCACGGTCCTGGCGATCGGGTTCCATTTGGCCTATCGGCCCAAGCCGGCCGAAGCATGTGCTTCGGATCAGGCCTGCGCTGCCCCCGCGAGCCGGAGAAACCAGCGTGTCGCGCTGTGGGTGGTGACTGCGCTGAGTGTCGCCCTGGCAGGCTATCCGGCGTGGGGGGCCCGACATGCCGCGCCCCTCGCCACCGCTGTCGCTGGTCGGCCCGGGAACACGGTCGTGATTCTCAATGTACAGGGGATGACCTGCGCCGCCTGCGCCGGCGAGATCGAGGTCCGACTTCGCAGTGTCCCGGGAGTGATCCGGGCGAATGTGAACTTCGATCGACGCGAGGCCGAGGTCGCGTTGTCCGCTGGGCGGCCGCGCGTCGGACAGCTCATCGCGGCCGTCGAGAAAGCCGGCTACCACGCGACCGTGGCAGGCCAGTGAACCACCGGAACCCGGGGGCAGCCATGGGAGTCCTCAAGTCTCGCGAAGGAATGGAAACCGCAAGTCGGGAGCTGAACAGGCTGAGTCCCGAGATCACGGCCAGCATCGCCCGGATGCGACGTGTCGCTTACAACACCGGCCAGGTGCCGAGCAAGTACAAGCTCCTCACCGCTGCGGCGATCTCCGTCGCGATCAGGTGCGAGCCGTGCATCCGGGCCTACGTCGAGTGGGCGGCCAGGAAGGGTGCGACCAAGCAGGAGCTCATCGAATTCATGAATGTCGCGATGACGATGCAGGGTTGCCCGGGCGAGGAGTGGGCGCTCAAGGCGCTGCAGGCGTTCGACGAGTCGGGAGAGGGATCGACGAGCGGGGCCCGGGGTGCCGTGTCGGACGGCGACACGCCTGGGAGAGAGGATGTCCGGGACGGAGGTTGTTGTTCGGAACCGGGTGAGACCCGCCCGTAACGGGCCCAGATCGCGGCCCCCGACGCGCTCGCAGCCTCCGCCCTACTTCGTCCCGAAAATAAGTTGTCACGCCTTGGGCGGATGGCCGCACTGACATGCAGGGGACTCGCCCCCCCGCCCGCCGTATCGGTATGTCCGGATGCGAAGCACCAACCGCCAGGCCGATCACCAGGAGAATGGATCATGCGCAGACTGCTGTCCGTGTCGCTGCTCGTCGCTGCGCTCACCGCGGCGCCGGCATCCGCCGACCCGGGAATCAAGGTCTACTACCACGACGACTTGCTGCGCGTGACGCTCGACGGCTCCTATGCGGGCAGCTATTACAAGATCTGGCGTTCGGGTGAACTCGTCGGGACCTATGACGCCCTTTCCGCCCAGTACACGCTGTGCACGGGGGATTGCTACCTCACCGACCAGCAGGTGAGCCCGGGGAAGACGTATTATTACCGTTTCGACCTGCTGCCTCCCGCGCCCGGCAGCAGCTTCATCTCCTACGGGCCCTACGCGGTGACCGTCCCGGACACGCCGGTCGGAGCGCATGTCTGGCCGAATCCCTCGAACGGCAGAGCCCGCGTCGAGCTGTCGCTGCCGGGCAGCAGCCGCCGGGACGCTCCTGTCAACGCTGAGGCGAGGCTCATCGACCTCCAGGGTCGCAAGGTACGCATGCTCTACTCTGGTCTGCTCGCCCGGGGACTCACTTCGGTTGCCTGGGATGGTCGGGGTGTAGGGAACCAGCAAATCGGCCCGGGGATCTACTTTGTGCGCCTGACGACGCCGCTCGGCGCCACAACCACCCGCATCGTCCGGTTCCGCTGATCGCCAACCGCTCCGATGGGAGGGACTGCCCCCGGCCGCCCAATGCCGTCACTCCTCTCCCGGTACACCCGATGGCTTCACACCGGCTGGCCCGCCGGGCGCGTCGAGAAATTGCCAATCGTAGGACCCGAAGGACAGACGAACGTCGCGGGACTCTACATCTGCGGGGACCTCGTGGGCGTTCCGCTGCTCAAGTTCGCCCTCGATTCCGGCGTGCGGGCGGTGCGTGCGATCAAGGCGCAGCCCGCCACTGCCCCGCGTGGGCAGGATGTCGTGCCCGACCTGATCATCCTCGGCGCTGGCGTGGCCGGAATGGCCGCGGCGATTGAGGCTCATCGGCTCGGGCTGAGCTTTGCAGTGATCGAGACCGCCGAACCGTTCTCGACGCTCGTCAACTTCCCCAAGGGCAAACCGATCTTCACCTACCCCGAGGCGATGACCCCGGAGGGCGAGTTACAGGTCCACGCGACCGTAAAAGAAGCGCTGCTCGACGAACTTCGTGGCCAGGTCGCCAGCGCGGGGATCACGACCACTGCTGGTCGCGCCGAGCGCATCGAGCGCGAGGGAGAGCTGCTCCGCGTCGTGCTGCAGGACGGCAATGTCCTCCGCGCACGGCGCGTGCTGGTCGCGATCGGACGCAGCGGGGATTTCCGGCGGCTGGGTGTCCCGGGCGAGAACCTCGAGAAGGTCTACAACCGGCTGCATGACCCTGCGGACTTTCGGGGGCGCGACGTGCTCGTCGTCGGTGGCGGAGACTCGGCGCTCGAGGCCGCGATCGCCCTGAGTGAAGCAGGGGCGCGGACTACGCTCTCCTATCGCGGAAAGCAACTCGCGCGAGCGAAGAGCGAGAACGTCGCGCAGGTGGAAGTTCTAGCGGGCGCTGGCCGGCTCGCGCTGCGCCTGGGCAGCGAGGTGAGCGAGATCCGGGACAGCGAGATCCTGCTGCGCGTTAGCGGTGACGCGGCCGAATCGCTCGCCAACGACGTCGTGTTCACGCTGATCGGCCGCGACGCGCCCCTGGCCTTCCTGCGCCGCTCGGGCGTACGCATCACGGGCGACTCGACCCGGCGCGGCACACTCGCCCTCGCGCTGTTCATCGTCGCGCTCGTGCTGCTCTACGACTGGAAGGCTTCCGGCTTTCTCGAATCGAGCCTGTGGTCCCGGTGGGCGTGGCCCGGCAACGCGCCCCAGCTGCTCGCGTCGCTCGGATCGTGGTGGGCCGCACAGGTCTCCGACCGCAGCACGCTGCTGGGGACTGTGGCGGTGTCCATGAAGAGCCGCTCGTTCTACTACACGCTGCTCTACACGTCGCTCGTCGGCTGGTTCGGTCTGCAGCGCATGCGCCGGCGCGCAACGCCGTACGTGGCGCGGCAGACGCTGTGCCTGTTCCTGATTCAGGCCATCCCCCTGTTCATCCTCCCGGAGTTCCTGCTGCCATGGCTCGGCTACCACGGCGCGTTCGACCGGGGAGCCGGCAAGGCGGTCGCGGATCACCTGTTCGAGAGCTACATCTCCGCCGCGGACTACGCCGCGCACCACTGGCCCGACTGGGGGCATCCGCGCGCGTACTGGCGCGCGTACGGCTTCATTCTCGCGTGGCCACTGAATGTGTACGACATCTTCACCCAGCAGCCACTGTGGGCGTG
>JAYVCN010000016.1:0-3914 GCA_043749875.1 Candidatus Eiseniibacteriota bacterium
CGTGTCGGCCACCGACAGCGCGCGGGCCGCCAGCTGGTGCACCAGCGCCATGGGCACCATCTCGAAGTAGACATTGCGCGGCTGGATGCCCGAGGGTGCAGCGTCCCAGATCTCCGCCGCCGGCATCTCGGCGATGCCGAGCGCCGGGGTCGCGATGGGCATGAGTTTCCGCCGCACCGCGATCGCCCACGCCGGCACGCCATGCTCGCGTGCGGCCAGCGCGGCGGTGTACGAGCCGATCTTGTTGAACACGCCGGAATCGGTCACGGCATCGGCGCCGATCCACAGCGCGCTCGCCTGCGACAGCAGCATGGGCAGCGCCGCGTCGGCCACGAGCCACGCCTCGATGCCGGCCGCGGCCAGCGCACGCGCGGTGTCGCGGCCTTCGAGCCGGGGGCGGCTCTCGGCCACCAGCACGCGCGGTTTGCGGCCGTCGGCGGACAGCTTGAGCAGTGACGCCAGGACGGCTTCGCTCGCCGACAGCGTCGCGATCCACGGCGCCTTGTCCGTGAGCAGTTGGGCCGCCACCTCGGCGGCGCTTTTCACCGCGCGCTCGAGGTCCGCGCGCTCGGCGGCGCAGCTGGCCGCCACTTGTGCACGCAGGTCCGCCGTTCCGTCGCCGCGCGCCACGCACGTGTCGGCCACCGACAGCGCGCGGGCCGCCAGCTGGTGCACCAGCGCCATGGTGGGTTGCGCCGCCTGCGCCTCGCGCAGCCACACCAGCAGGGCGGCCCGCAGCGCGCGCGTCTCCCGCGTCCGGTCGGTGCCGACGAAGCGTTCGAGCGCGTCCAGGAAGCCGCGCGCCACGCCGCCGGCGCTCGAGGTGCGGTCGTGCGTGAACACCGTGCTCATCCTCCGAACAGCTGGCGGAGCCATACCAGCGTGGTCTGCCGGCCGAGTTCGCCGAACGCCTCGGTGAGCGGGATGTCCTTTGGACACACCTCGACGCAGTTCTGGGCGTTGCCGCAGTCCACGAGCCCGCCGCGGCCCATGATCTCCTCGAGCCGCTCGTGCGCGTTCATGCGGCCGGTGGGGTGGGAGTTGAACAGGCGTACCTGCGCGAGCGGCGCCGGCCCGATGAACTCCGAGCTGTCGTTGTATTGCGGGCACACCTCCATGCAGCAGCCGCAGGTCATGCAGCGCGAGAACGCGTAGCTCACCTCCTGCTCGGCCGCCGACAGTCGCGGGCCCGGGCCGAGGTCGTAGGAGCCATCGATGGGGATCCACGCCTTCACGCGCTTCAAGGCGTCGAACATCGGGGAGCGGTCCACTTGCAGATCGCGCACCACCGGGAACTTGGTGAGTGGCTCGAGCTTTACCGTGCCGTCGCCGAGCGCATCGATCAGCGTCGAACACGACTGGCGTGGTCTGCCGTTCACCAGCATGGTGCACGAGCCGCAGACCTCCTCGAGGCAGGACGACTCCCAGTGGACGGGCGTCGTCGTCTGTCCCTGCCGGGTGACCGGGTGCTTGCGGATCTCCATCAGGCACGAGATCACGTTCATGTTCGGCAGCCACGGGAGCGAGAACTCCTCCCAGCGCGACGAGCTGGTGGGGGAGTCCTGCCGCTTGATCTTCAGCTCGATCGTCTGTCGCGCCATCGTCGTCTCCTAGTCGTACTTGCGTTCGACCGGTGCGTACAATGAAACATCCACGGCGTCGTAACGGAATCGCGGGCCCTCGGGCGTGAACGATGCGACCGTGCTCTTCAGCCAATTCGCGTCGTCGCGCTTGGGGAACTCCGGCTTGTAGTGCGCCCCGCGGCTCTCATCGCGCCCCAGCGCGCCGAGCGTGACCACGCGCGCCAGGTGCAGCATGTTCCAGAGTTGATTCAAGAAAGACAGCGGCGCGTTGGCCCACGTGCCATGGTCGAGCACTCCGGCCCGCGGCCAGCGTTCCATGAGTTCAAGTATCTTCGCATCAGTCTCACGTAACTTGCTGTTGTGACGCACGATGGTGACGTTCTCCAGCATGGTCTGTCCGAGCTCTTCCGCCAGCCGGTACGGGTTCTCGGGGCCGTCGCGGCGCCCCAGTTCCGCAAAGTGCTCCGTCCATCTCTTCTCGGCCGCAGCCAGCACGGAGGACGGCGTATCGTCGGCGCCCTTCAGGCTGGCGAGCCAGGCCACCACCGCGGGCCCCGCGACCTGCCCGGCGTACACGCACGACAGCAGCGAGTTGGCGCCGAGGCGATTCGCGCCGTGGTACTGGTAGTCGCACTCGCCCACGGCGTACAGCCCCTCGATGCTCGTGCGCTGGTTCTTCGGGCTCGCCATGTCCAGGAAGCCTTCGCTCGTGCGCGCGTAGTCGACCCACAGTCCGCCCATGGAGTAGTGCACGGCGGGGTAGATCTTCATCGGCTGCTCGTACGGACTCTCGCCCGTGAATTTTTCATAGATCTCGAGGATGCCCTCGAGCTTCTTCTTGAGGATCTCGCGCGGGATGTGCGTGAGGTCGAGGTAGACGACCATGCCGCCGCCGACGCCCAGCCCCAGATCGACGCAGACGTTGTGGATCTCGCGGCTGGCCACATCGCGCGGCACGAGATTCTGGTATTTGGGATAGCGCTCCTCGAGGAAGTACCAGCGTTCGTTCGCGGGGATGCTGTTCGGCGAGCGGTCGTCGCCCTTGCGCTTGGGCACCCACACGCGTCCGCCCTCGCCTCGCGCGGATTCGCTCATCAGCCGCAGCTTGTCCATGCCCGGGATGGCGGTGGGGTGGACCTGGATGAACTCGCCGTTGCCGTAATCGGCGCCCTCCATGTACGCGGCCGCCGCGGCGGAGCCGGAGTTGATGATGGAGTTGGTGCTGCGCCCGAACATCAGGCCCGGTCCGCCAGTCGCCATGACCACGGCCGCGGCGGGGAACGCCCGGGGCTTCATGCTGCGCTGGTCGAGCGCGACGAGTCCGACGCAGCGCCCGCCGCTGTCGCGCGCGGTGCCCACGAACTCCCAGGATTCGTACTTGGTCACGAGGCCCGCGGCCTCGTGGCGCCGCACCTGTTCGTCGAGCGCGTACAGCAGCTGCTGGCCGGTGGTCGCACCCGCGAACGCGGGGCGGTGGTGCAGCGTGCCGCCGAAGCGGCGAAAGTCGAGCAGGCCCTCGCTCGTGCGGTTGAACGTCACGCCCATGCGGTCGAACAGGTAGATGATGCCGGGGGCGGCGTAGCACATGCCCTTCACCGGGGCCTGGTGCGCGAGGAAGTCCCCGCCGCGGCAGGTGTCGCTGAAGTGGATCTCGGGCGAATCGTTCTCGCCCTTCACGTTCACGGCGCCGTTGATGCCGCCCTGCGCGCACACCGAGTGCGAGCGCTTGACCGGCACGATCGAGAACAGGTCCACCGGCAGCCCGGCCTCGGCCAGCTTGATCGTGGTCATCAGCCCGGCGAGTCCGCCGCCGACCACCGCCACGCGCGGAGCGGTCATCGGGGCAAGCCGGGTGCGAGCACGACCGAGCCGCGCTCGGTGCCGTGCGGCTTCTGCAGGAAGTCGGCGCGCAACCCGCGGAAGCCGAACAGCGACGCCACGCCCAACAGCGACAGCGCCAGGAACACGGCCAGCCCGAGCCGCGCCGCCTGGCGCTGCGCGCCGCGGCTCGTGACCAGGCCCCAGTGGATCGCGAAGCCGAACAGGCCATTGCCGAAGTGGTAGCACGCGGCCACGGTGCCGAGGACGTAAAACGCCAATACGGCCGGGTTGGCGAGGTGGTGGTTCACGTACTCGTACGCGCTCACCGAGTGCAGGTAACCCTTGTCGAAGCGCAGCGCCCACGTGTGGTAGATCAAGTAGAACACCAACAGGATGCCGCTCGCCCGCTGCAACGTGTACTGCCAGTTGCGCGGGTAGCCATGCTGGCCGACGTTCGCCTGCGCCGTGGTGGCGATCAACACGCCCAGCACCATGTGGAACGCGATCGGC
>JAYVCN010000017.1:0-22907 GCA_043749875.1 Candidatus Eiseniibacteriota bacterium
GTGGACCCGGCACGCGCCATTCGCATGTGACAGCTCGCAGAGGGACACATGTTCACCTTGCTGCGTGCAGTCACTTACTCCGTGCTGTTCATCGGCTTCCTGCTCGTCTTCCTGCCCGGGCAGTTGCTCCAGTGGGCCGGCATCACTCGCCCCGCCCAGACTGGAATCCCGCAACTCGCCGGCGCCGCCCTGGTGGTGCTTGGCGCAGGACTCGCCCTCTGGTGCATCGCGACGTTCGTCTTCAAGGGACACGGGACGCCCGCACCGTTCGATCCGACGCGACGCCTCGTGGTGAGCGGTCCCTATCGATTTGTCCGCAACCCGATGTACTGG
This sequence comes from Candidatus Eiseniibacteriota bacterium, assembly GCA_043749875.1. Classification (GTDB taxonomy): domain Bacteria; phylum Eisenbacteria; class RBG-16-71-46; order RBG-16-71-46; family RBG-16-71-46; genus JAIOPA01. Next base: position 334 of record JAYVCN010000017.1, read on the forward strand.
GGCGCGATCATCCTGCTGTGCGGCACGGGGGTGCGCTATGCCTCCCTCGCCCTCGTCTGTTACTCGTTACTCTTCTGGCTCGCGACCCACCTGGTCGTGTGCGGATACGAAGAGCCAACGCTGCGAAGACTGTTCGGCTCGGAATACGAAGCCTATTGCCGCGGTGTGCGGCGGTGGTGGCCGATGCGGCCGACGAACCCCAGTGGTGCGCGCAGCTAGTGCAAGTGTCATGGACGTCAAGCTGCTCGCCGCGGATGGCTGTTGCTCCCACCGGGCAATCGCGTCACTCTGGGACACCGCTCCTTCCCTCATACGCCCGATACTGGAGCGCCTCCGCCAGCCGCATCGCGCATACGAAATTCTCGCCCGCGAGATCCGCGATCGTCCGCGCCACGCGCAGCGCACGATGCACCGCGCGCGCGCTCATGCCGCCGCGATCGATGGCGTCCGCGACGAGTTGCCGCCCGGCGGCATCGAGCGCGCAGTGCTCGCGCAGGAGCGGCGCCGGCATCTGCGCGTTCAACCAGCCGCGCGCTCGCTGAATCTCGCGCGCCGCCAGCACGCGCTCACTGACTGCCAACGAGCACTCTCCCGGTGCCGCTGCCATCAATTCCTCCGAAGCGAGCGGCGTCACCTCGATCTGGAGATCCAGTCGGTCGAGCACCGGCCCGCTCACCCGCGCCGCGTAGCGCTGCAGCTCGCGCGGCCCACAGCGACAGCCGCGTTTCGGATGTCCAAGCCAGCCACAGGCGCAGGGATTCATCGCCGCCACGATGAGCGGTCGCGCGGGGAAGCGCGCGTGCGAGCCGGCGCGCGCGATGTTGACCTCGCCGTTCTCGAGTGGTTCGCGCAGCGCGTCGAGCAGCGTGCGCGGGTACTCGGACAGCTCATCCAGGAACAGCACACCGCGATGTGCCAGCGACAGCTCGCCCGGCCGCGGCGGGTTGCCGCCACCCACGAGGCCGGCACGCGATAGCGAGTGATGCGGCGCCCGGAACGGTCGCGTGCGCATAAGGCCGCGGCCGGGTGCGCGCAGCCCGGTGGCGGAATGGAGCCGCGTGACGACCACCGCCTCGCTCGCCTCGAGCGGCGGCAGGAGTCCCGGCAGCCGCCGCGCCAGCATGCTCTTGCCGCAACCGGGCGGGCCCACCAGCAGCACGTGGTGCCCACCGGCGGCGGCGATCTCGAGCGCGTGGCGCGCGATGGCCTGGCCGCGGACATCGGATAGGTCCTCGTTTCCGTCGGCCTGTGGGTCCGGCGCGGCGGGCGATGCGAGGGGCAGCTCTTCGCCCCGCAACCACGCCACAGCCCCGCCGAGGTCACGCGCGGCGTGCACGCGCAGGCCTTCCACCAGTGCAGCTTCGGGGGCCGCCTGCTCCGCGCAGATCAACGTCCGCGCACCCGCGCGCCACAGGCACTCGGCCAGCGACAGCGTGCCGCGTGTGCCGCGCAATGCGCCGTCGAGCGCCACCTCGCCGAGTGCGGCGGTGCCCTCGAGCCGGTCCATGGGCGCCTGTCCCGTGGCGGCCAGCAGGCCGACGGCCAGTGCCAGGTCCGCCGATGCGCCTTCCTTCCTGCGATCCGCGGGCGCCAGGTTCACGGTCACGCGCCGGTCGGGCGGGGCGAGGCCGGCGTTTCGCAGCGCGGGCCACACGCGCTCGCGCGCCTCGCGCGCGGTGGCGTCGGGGAGCCCCACCATGACGAATCCGGGCAGGCCCGGGCCCACGTCCACTTCGCAGTCGACGGGGAACGCGTCGAGTCCCCACAGCGCGGCGGTGCGCACGCGTGCGAGCATAGGTGCTCCCTGCGGGGGCGAGGCACCGGCGTCAGTGCAAGCTTCGTGCGCGCCGCATCGCCCTGCGGCTACACCACGCGCCCTGCAAACAGCGACGCCGGCGTGCGCACATGCGCTACGCCGGCGACATTGGACAACGCTCGTCGCTGCTCGCTGGATACCGCTCGCGATGGCTCGCTCACCGATCCCGAACGGTGCACGGGTTCGCGCTCAGCGGACCCGAACGGTGCGCCGCTGCCCGCCCCTAACGCTCGCCACTCGCCGACGCGCCCAGGTCCACGTCGTCCACGGCGTCGAGCCGCGTCAGGTCGTTCAGCAGCGGCTGCCAGCCGCGCTTCACGGCAGCCAGCGCCAGGTCCTGGGCGGGCGGCAGCTCTTGCAGGAAGACAAACGCCGCGCCGGCCATGAACCGCCCGAGCGAGCCGCGGTCGTAGCCGGGCTCGCCGCGTGTCTCGCGCCGTGCAGAAAGTACCTGCTGCAGCGTGGTGGTCTCGCCACACACGGACTTCCAGCGCGTCTCGATGTCCTTGGTGCGTTCCGGGTTCCCGGTGCGCACGGCCTCGGACACCAGTGCGTAGTTGCCCACGTCGCCCTCGGGCGCGTACGACGTCCACACCACGCGAGCGCGCGTGGTCTGTGGCACATGCTGGTGAGCCAGCGACGTGCCGTCGAGTGTCGAGATGACCTCGTAGTCCACGTCCACCTGCACGTCGCGCACGCGGGCGACCACCTCGATCGGCACCTCCACCCAGTGCACGCTCACCTGGCCGTCCTCGCCCTTCTGCGCGATGCGGCGCGCGATCGTGTCGCGGAACAGTTGCACGTGCGTGTCGGAGCTCACCGGTCCCACCGAACCCCACACCACACGCTGCGCCCCGCTCTTCCTGCCGATGCGCACGGCCTCTTCGCGCGACACGTGCCCGAGCTGCGCCACGGTCATGCGCGCGTCCACGGCGTCGGCGCCGAGCACGCGCGTGAAGCGCGCATGCGGTGGCGCCAGCGCCTGCATCAGCGCGTCGCGCCACTGGTCGCCGACCTCGCGGCCGAAGCCTGCATCTTTCCCTGCATACGCGAATGGCAGCACGGCCACGCGCGTGAGGGCCTGCTCGAAGGCGCCGTCGGCCAGGTGGGCGGCGTCGCGGTATCCGGCCAGGAACCGCTCGCTGTCGTGGAAGGCGTCGAACGCGAGCTTGGGTCGGTGCGCGGCCAGCGCCTGCTTGCCGTGCAGGTAGTGGTTGCTCGCTGCGGCCCGGCGCAGCGCGTGCTCATCGGCCGGCCACATGGGCGCCACGGCGATGTCGGTATAGGTGGCGGCATGCGCACGGAAGTCCGCGAACTCCAGCACCTGCTGGGCGGCGCGCAGGCTGTCGACCTGGGCGAGCGCGTGGATGCGACGCTGCCAGTCCTCGCTGATCACCTGGCCGGCCGTTGCGGCGGCGTGCTTCGCGCGCGGGTTCATGGGTTCGCGGTCGAGCGCGCGCGTGGCGAGCTGCCACGCCCGCCAGATGTCACCGCCCGCCAGCTTCTGTTCACTGCGCTCCGCGAGCTTCGTCGGGCCCGCGCAACTCGGGGCCACAAGGGCGAGCACCACGCTCGCGCACAGCATCCGTCTCGACGTTCGAGCCATGGGCACCTCCGGGGTCCCCGCAGTTATCGGCCGCCCTCGCCGGGAAACTAACCCGAGAGGGCAGTTGCGAGCTTGTCCGGAATGGCTCTCGAACCCCGGCCAGCCGCGCGCGGCGAGCTGGCGCTACCTCACCCACACCAGGCGGGTGCGGCGCGTGCCCCATGGCGTCACGAGTCGCACCAGGTAGAGCCCAGGGCCGAGCGTGCGCCCTGCGTCGTCGCGGCCGTTCCAGCTCCAGGCGTGTGCGCCTGCGGCCAGCGTGTCGTGCCGCATCCACACGCGCCGGCCCGTCACGTCCACGAGCTCGAGCCGTGCCTCGCCAGCTTCGGGCAGCGAGAACTGGAGCGTCGCCAGGCCTCGCGCCGGGTTCGGCATCGGGCGGGCGAGCGCCAGCACCGCGGGGCCGCCGTCGCCGACGCCGGCAGTGGGGTCGACGATCCTGAACTCGCTGCCGCTGGCAGCGCTCGCGCTATTGCCCGCGTGATCGAACGCGGTGACGCGCACGAGCGCGCTGTCGGTGGGGACTGCGGGCAGCGTCCAGCCAAAGCTGCCGCTGTTCGCGAGTGCATGCGCGACGGGCGTCCACGGCCCGGCGGTGCTGTGGGCCGACCAGTCCACGTTCACGGAGTCCACGACCGTGTTGTCGGAGGCGGTCCATGTCACGGCGTGCAGCGTGGAGGTGTTCCACTGCTCGCCACCGATCGGCGAGCCGAGCGCCACCGACGGTGGCGCGACATCGGCAAACGTCGCTGCCAGCGTGTGGTTCGCGGTCACGTTGTTGAATGAGTACGTGCTCACCGCGCCCACCGCGCCGCCATCGGCGAGCACGGTGGCGATGGCGAAGCCGGTCGCGGGTGTGATCGTGTAGCCGACGCTGCCATTCTCCGCGACGCTGGTGACACCGCTCGGACTCACGCTGCCGCCAGCGCCCGCCGAGGCCGTGATGAGCCAGCGCGAGATGGTGAAGCTGGCATCACTCGCATCGCTCCCCGAATTGCTCGCGGCATCGCGTGCGGTGACGCGCACGCGCACGTTGCTCCCGGGCGCGTCGGGCACCTGCCACAGGAAGCTGCCGGAGTTCGCAAGCCCGAGCGCGATGGGGTTGGCGAACGTGGCGCCGCCGTCGCTCGACCACGCCAGGTCCACGCCGGTCACGCCCACGGCGTCCGTGGCGCTCCAGGTGATGGCGTGCGCCGAGCCGGCCTTCCAGTCTTCTCCACCGTTGGGCGAGGTCACGGTCACCACCGGCGGCGTCACGTCGCCGGTGGCGGGAGCACGGCGTGCGGCCCACTGCGTGGCATTCATGAAGATCACGCTATCCGCGCCACCGCCCTCGGCCCAGCCGTCGAAGATGCTGTTGTTGCCGGGATTCGCGGAGCCGTCATCGATGGGCGAGCTGTCGCCGGCGAAGAACACGCGACCACTCCCGTACTGCGCGGACGCCGCCATGATGCCGGTGGTGCTGGTTTGCGCCAGGCCGATCATCCACACCTCGCCGCGCACGGTGGGATTGTCGGCGGGGAAGATCGTGAGCGTGGTGCCGTTGTGGAACTCGAGCGCAGTGACCAGTCCTTCGGGGCCGTGCGTGACGCTGTCGGACGGTGCCGGGTTCAAGTTGCTCGAGGTCTGCGTGATGTTGTTGTTGAGGTCGCCGGTGCTGCCCCAGTGCACGCCCAGCAGGTGCCCGGGGTCGAGCGCGTTCCAGATCTTGGGAGAGTCGAAGCCGTCGTTGTTGCGGTCCGAACCGTCGTGGTCGCTCACCGCGACCAGTCCGCCACCGTCGTGCACGAACGCCAGGATGGCCGTGGCCTCCGCCGCGCTGAACAGCGTGTTGGGCTCGGGCACGATGAACACGTCGAAGTTCGACAGGTCGAGCGGATTGGCGCCATTGCCATAGGTGATCGCGGTGGTGTTCGTGGTCACGGTGAAGCCGCGCTTCACCAGATCCACGCCCCACGATGAGATGGCACCCAGCCAGTAGGTCCGTGGGGTCGAGGGCACGATGGCGGCCTGCGACGGGACCGGCGTCGGCTGCTGGTCGTCGATGACCCAGTCGGCGTTGCCCGCAGTCTCGGCATGGAAGTTATCGAACAGCGCCCGCTTGGCAGCAGCGGCGGGGCCGGCGGCGAACGCCAGCGTGAGCGCGACGGCCAGGAGCAGGAGCGGGGTGTGGCGCGGCATCAGGGCCTCGGGCGGGCGTTGGGATGGCACACTGTTGGTCCGTGGCTGCGGGGGGCCACGACGGCCAAGCTGGGCGGAGATTCTAGCAACCCGCGTGCTTGACTGTCACGCGGAAGCCGTGGGGAATTCGCGACGGTGGCCTGGTCAGTATGAACCGATCGATGAGCGCTTCTCGACTCGCGCGTGCCGCCGCGTCGCGCGGCTCGAGCTCACGCAAGTCGCGCGGGTGCGGACACATCATCAACCTGTCGTCGATGCTCGGACGAGTGCCGCTCGCCACCCAGCGCTCGTCCTACAGCGCTGCCAAGTACGCCTTGAACGCGCTCACCGCGAGCCTGCGCATGGACCTGCCTCAGGCGTGCCCGGACATCCACGTCACTACCGTGTCGCCCGGCGTCGTGGCCAGCGAATTAGGCGTGAACGCAAGCGGGGGTGGGGTGGACTCCCGCCGCATCCCGGGCACTGAGCAGAGCTCCCCTCGGGCGCTGTGCGAGCAATCACTTCCGCTTCGGCTTCGGCACCGGCATCACGACCTGGAACGCCAGCCGCCAGGTGGCCGCCGCGCCCCGGTGCCACACGTGCACGTAGTACGCCGAATCGGTCGCGGCACCCGTCCCGGTCACAAACGTACCGTACGTGTAGCCGAGGTCGCCCGAGTCGGAGATATATTGGGCGTTCGACATCAGATTGGCCTGGTGTTCGTGCGCCGCGAGCGCCTCGTGCACTTCTTTCCGTCCCGCGATGCGCTCGGAACCTTCGCGCAGCACGATGATGTCATCGGTGGCGTAGCGCGCGACGGCGTCGGCAACGCCTTCGCTGGCGGCATAGCGCGCGAAGCTGGCGTCGGCCTGGTAGAGCGATTGCCGCGCGGCGAGCGGTCGCGAACCCAGGTGCGGGCCGGGGACCGGCGCGGAATAACTGATCGCGCGCTCCTCGCGGCCGGGATCGCCGTGACCGATGCCGCAGTCGAGCACGGCCTTGTACGAGCCGTCGGTTTGCTTCCGCCACACGGTCATGTAGTCGCCGTAGGCATCCGCCTTCTTCTGCGTGCTGTCGCGCCGCCAGGTCCATGGGCCCGTGCTCCAGCCCAACGTGCCGTCGCCGCTGATGGCCGCCCGCGCGGGGTGCCATGCGAGCAGCCCGTGCCAGCCGAGCGGCTGCTGCTCGTAGCTGGTATGCCCCATCACCGGACCCGGGCGGAACACGACCCCGGTCGGCGCCAGCCAGTCCAGGAAGCCCGCGCGCACGCCCAACTCTCGCACCCGGGCCGCGAACGCCCGCTCGGCGCGGACGATCGCGGCCGGGTCCGAGGCTGGAGCGGTACGCGCCGGGATGGCCAGCAGGGACAGGGCGGCGAGAGCTGCGATGCGGCGCAGGACTGGGTTCACGATGGATCCTCCACGGGGCTTCGGGGCCCGCAAGTGCTAACAGATTGCGCGCCTGCCGACGAGTCGCGGCGCCCCCGGCGCGGACGGGCACCTGCCAACCGCCGCATCGCCGGCGTCTCGCGCCGGTCGGGGGCAGCCTGCCCCGCGTGCATCGTGCAATGCTCAGGGCCCCGTTCGGCGCATCCGGCTCAAGCGAGACACCCGCTGACCCGAAACCGGATGGGTTGAGGTCCCCGTTCCGGGAGAGTGACTTGCATCCTTCCTTAGAGCGACTGGTGGAAGAACATCGCGCCACGACCGAAGCCGCACTGGTGCGTGCGCTTTCGGGTGCGTTCGGTCCCGAGCGCGCCCGAGCGGAAGCCGCGGACGTCACCGCCCGGCTCGAGGCGGCGTTCCACGCCGGTACTCTGGCGCCGTGGGTGCGCGAGTTGGGCATCCGCCTCGAAGTCTGGGAAACCGCGGGTGTGTCGGCCGCGGCGGTGGAGGAGGCCCTCGCAACTCTCGCACGCTGGCCATCGCTGTGGGCGCCGGGAGCCGAACAGGCCGAGCCGTCAGCGGAAGCGCCGCTCGAGCGCGAGAAGCGCCAGCGCGAGAAGTTCGGCGCGCTGCTGACCGTAAGCCGCGCCGTCGTCAACACGCTCGACCTGAACACGATCCTGTCCACCATCGCCAAGCAGATCCGGCAGGTGATCCAGACCGACGAGTGCACGGTGTTCCTCTACGACGACCGAGAGAAGGTGCTGGTGCCCGCGGTCTGCGACGCGCAGAGCTACGTCGAGGAGATGCTCGCCATGCGCTTGAAGCTCGGCGAGGGCATCACCGGCACGGTGGCGCTCACCGGCCGCGGCGAGATCGTGAACGACGCCGAGGCGGACCCGCGTGCGCTCACGGTTCCCGGCACGCCGCCCGAGCAAGCGAGCCTCATGTGTACGCCACTCCTCTCGCGCGACCACGTGCTCGGGGTGATCACTCTGGCGCGCGTCGGCACGCGCGGGTTCCAGCAGGAGGATCTGGAGCTGGCCACGCTGTTCGCGGGCCAGTGCAGTGCCGCGATCGCGAATGCGCGCCTGTACGAGAACCTGAAGCTCGCGTTCGACGAGTTGCGCGCCACGCAGGTCCAGCTGGTGCAGTCGGCCAAATTGAACGCGCTCGGCGAGATGGCCGGCGGCGTGGCGCACGACTTCAACAACATCCTCGCCGCCATCCTCGGCCGCACGCAGCTGCTGCTGCAGAGCGTGGACGACCCCGAGATCCGCCGCCAGCTCGGCGTGGTCGAGCAGGCCGCGTTGGACGGCGCGCAGACCGTGCGTCGTGTACAGGAATTCACGCGCGTGCGTCAGGACGAACGCTTCGAGACGCTGGACGTGAACCGCGTGCTCTATGGCGTCGTGGAGCTGACGCGCCCGGCGTGGGAAGCCGGCGCCAAGCGGCGCGGCGTGGTGGTGAACGTGCACCTCGACCTGAAGGCCACGCACAGCATCGCCGGCGCCGCCTCGGAGCTGCGCGAGGTGTTCACGAACATGGTGCTGAACGCGGTGGATGCCATGCCGGTGGGTGGCGAACTCTGGATCGCCAGCGCGGACGAGGACGGTGCTGTGCGCGTCCAGGTGCGCGACAGTGGCGTGGGCATGGACACCGACACGCGCGCGCGTGTGTTCGACCCGTTCTTCACCACCAAGGAGGTGAAGGGCACCGGTCTCGGGCTGTCGGTCGCCTACGGCATCGTGACCCGGCACCGCGGCCGGATCGACGTGCAGAGCTCGCCCGGCAACGGCACGCTGTTCACACTCCAATTCCCCATCGGCGCCGTGCCGGTGGAGATCGGTCCGCACCTCGATGGCCCGGCGCCCACGGCGCTGCGCGTGCTGGTGGCCGACGATGAGGAATCCGTCCTGTCGGTGCTCACCGAGATGCTGCGCGGCATGGGGCACCACGTCACTCCCGCGCTGGGCGGGCCGGCGGCGGTGGAGTTGCTGCGGGGAGAGACGTTCGAGGTCGTGTTCACCGACCTCGGCATGCCCGAGGTGAACGGCTGGGACCTGGCGTCGCTGGTGAAGTCGCGGCGCGGGGAGTGCGCCGTGGTGCTGGTATCGGGCTGGGGCTTCCAACTCGAAGAGGACGCCGCCACCTCACGCGGCGTGGACCGCGTCATGGGCAAACCGTTCTCCTTCGGCGACGTCGAAGCGACGCTATGCGCGCTGTTCGAGCCGAACGGGCGGCGCCGCGCGGCGTGAGACTCTCGGTCTAGTCGTCGCCCCGCACCGAGTACTCCACCAGCCGCGCCGCGTCCATGCTCGGCAGCCCGCGCCCGAGCAGGGCCAGTCGCACCTCGCCACGCGGGTTGATGAGCACGAACCCGGGCTGGGGCTGGTCGCCGTCGAGCAGCCCGTAGAGCGCGATGATGTCGCCCATCGGGTCGGCGAGCGGCGTGTAGGAGATCTCGTGCCCGGCCAGGTGGTGCGCGAGCGCAGAGGTCTTGTCGAAGCACACCGCCAGCGTGCGCACGCCCTTGTCCTTGAGCGCGCGCGCGACAGGTTCCACGACGGCGAGCGACTCGCGCCGCTGGACGAAGAACAACATCACCCAGTCGCCATGCAGCCGGGACAATCGGAGCGGCTTGCCGTCGATCTGATCGAGCTCGAAGTCGGGTGCGCGTTCACCCACCGCAACGCGTGAGGTGACGCGTTCGCGTCCCGCGGACGAGCGGCCCAGGGCGTGCGTCACCGTGGGCGAGGGGGAGATGCCGGGCCGGGGTTTCAAGTCGGTCTGCGCCAACGCGCCGCCGCTCACGAGCAGCGACGCGAATAGCAGGAGCGGCACAATCGCGGTGCGGGGCATACGTGCACCTCCTCGACAGACACGCACGCAGGGGTGCGTGACGAACGTGGCTCCCCCGACAGACCCTAGGGGCGCCCTTCCCGCGTCGGGGCGTGCTCGACCTCGTCACGCAACGCCGCGAGGGTGGCCTCGGACGTCTGCGGCGGGATCGAGCAGCCCGGCGCGAACAGCCAGCGCCTGCCACCAGTCGCCTCGAGCGCTCGGCGGTAAGCGGTGATGGCGGCCTCGGGTCCGAGCTGGAGCTCGGTTTCGTGGCCGATGCCGCCCACGACCGCTCCCTGCACGAGCTCGAGACCTTCAGCCAAAGACGGATTGCCCGGCGCGGTGGCGTCCCACGAGAACGCACCCACCGGATAGTCGGCGAACTCGGACAGCAGCGCGTCGCCCTTGCACACATGCAGCGTGTGGTAGGGCGACGCGCCCGCGGCCGCGAGCAGGCGCAGGTCGTACGGGCGCGACCAACGGCGCAACAGTGCGGGCGTCACGAAGGCGCGCGAACCCCAGTCGACCGTCGCCAGGTAGATACCGTCGGCCCCCGCGCGCATGACGGCGGCCACGTAGCGCTCGAACGTGCGTGTGACCGCCTCAATCGCGCGTTCGACGCGCGCGGGCTCCACTGCCAGCAGGTCACGCAGTGTTTCCGGCGGCTCGGTCATCTCGGCAAGGATGGCGATGGGTGTGAACACGGTCTGCAGCAGCGGCACGTCAGCAGGAAGCGCTGCACGCAGGGCGTGCACCGCGTCGAGCTGCTCGCCGAGGGCGCCAGCATCATGCGGCACCTCGCCGATGCGATCCCAGTCCGCGGGCGCGTGCACCGGGTAGGTGGCAAGCGTCGGCTTGGCGTTCGGCACGCCGCTGTAGTGGTAGCGCACCCCCCACGGTTCGACGTGGTAGTGCTTGCGTGGGTTGAGTTTGACCCAGTCCCAGCGGTACTTGCGCCAGCGCTCGAGCGTGTGGGCGACCAAATCCTCGGCCGAGGACTCGCGGTGGTACACGTGTCCCCAGAACGATACGGGCGGGCGGTCCACGGCCTCGCCCCGGAGTGCGGCCAGCACCCGGTCACGGCTGGTCATGTGTTTCAAGTTAGACCTCGGCGAGGCGCGCCACAACAGCGAAAACACTGGGGCCGCGGCTGCGCTAGCATCGCGGCGTGAGATCCGTGCAGGGGTGCCGAGCGCTGGGGGCGGTCCTGATGCTGGCGGCCGCGCTCTCCTGCGCACGCCGTGACCGGGCCGCGACACGACCGGAGACGCTTGCCGACACCGCCACCGCCCGCGCCATCGAGCGCGACCGCCCCGTGCGGTTGGTGCTGCCGCTGGCGCCTGCCGGTGCGGGGCAGGTGGTCTACCAGGGTGTCGCGCCCGCGCGCGCGCAGCTCGACCTGCCACCGCCGCCCGCCGACGTGGCGGAGCCGCCGGCAGCCGCAGCGCCTGAACCCAGCGAGCAGGCGGCCCCCCAGCTCAAGCCGCCGATTCCACGCGGCAGCCCGCGCGTGGTCGCCAGCGGGCGTGGCGGCAAGGTGACGTTGGACGTGCGCGTGGACGAGTCGGGAGGGGTGAGCGATGTGGTTCTTGTCGACACCGACGCCGACTCGCTCACCGTGCTGGCGGCCACGAACGCGGCACTGGCATCGCGCTACTACCCGGCGCTGCTCGGCGAGCGGCGCGTGGCGGTATGGACGCGACAGGTGTTCGACGTGGCGCGCGGGCGCGACGTGCGGCCGTGACGTCAGTCCGCGCGCGCCAGCCAGACATCGACCGCGAACTGCGTCACCGTGGTGCCGAACAGCAATCGCCTCTGCGATCCCCAGCGCACGAGGCTTGCGGCCAAGCGGTTCTGGGTCGCGCGCTCGCTGACCGCCACGCTCATGGGATACTCCACGGCCGGGCCCACGTGCGCCGCGTGCGGGTCACGACGAAGCCCTCGCTCTTGTAAAGCGCCAGCGCGCCTTCGTTGCCGCCATCCACGAGAAGGGTCACCGGCAGCGTGTTCTCGCGCTGCAGCCACGCCACGCCCCAGCGCAGGAGCGCCCGCCCGAGCCCGATGCCGCGCGCCGCGCGCATCGTGCCGAGCGTGCCGACCTCGCCGCGCGTGGCATGCAGCTCGTTCCGGCAGAAGCCCGCGACCTGTCCGTCGCGATACGCCAGCAGCACGCCGTCCGCGCGAAAACCCGGTGCGTTCGCAAGCTCATGTACATGTTCGAGTGGGCTCGCGACATAACGATGGTGTTCTGCGAACGAGTCGTTATACGCATCGTTCCAGTCCGCGAGCATCGCGTCGCTGCCATCGAGCGTGCGGACGCTCACGCCCGCCGGCCACACGGGCTCCGGTAACGGCCCGCGCGGGCGATCCATGCGCCACAGCCAGCGGTCGTGCTGGTAGCCGAGCGATGCGGCCAGGCCTTCGGCGCCGGAATCTGGCTGCCACGCCGACATCGCCAGCTCGCGGAGCGGCTGCCCTGTGCCGAGCCATGCGACTACTTCGTCGTGCAGCGCTCTGCCGATGCCCTGGCGGCGGAACTTTGGCAGCACGCCACCACGGAGTACGGCCCATGGCGACGGCGGACCGGGCAGGAGGATGGCGTAGGCGAAGCCGGCAACCTCGCCGTCCACGAACGCCAGGCGCACGCCCGCCGCGGGCGCCCACGTGTCCGCGAGCATCCGCTCGGCCCCGCCCGGACCCGCGAACTTGTCGTACTGCTCGGCGATGCCTTCGGCCTCTACCAGCGCCTGCAGCGTGCCGAGGTCGTGGGGCGTGTAAGTGCGAATCGTCGCGGCCATGCGGGCAGGCTAGTGAGCGCTCCAGCGACCGTCAAAGCCGGTCGCGACGGACATCGTTGACCCTCGCACGGACGCACCCTAACCTGCACATATGTCCGCCACGGCGTTCGCACTCGACCACCTCCAGGGCATCGTCGACAAGTTCGCCGGCCGCCGGCTACTGGTGCTCGGCGACCTGATGCTCGACCACTATCTCTGGGGACGCTGCGAGCGCATCTCGCCCGAAGCACCGGTGCCGGTGGTTGAAGTGCAAAAAGAAACCAGCTCGCTCGGCGGCGCCGGCAACGTGGCCGCGAACCTGGCCGCACTCGGCGCCATACCCGTGCTGGTCGGTCTCGTCGGCGACGACGCGCGCGCTCAACAACTGTTCGAGGCGTTCGCCGCGCGTGGCGTGGACACGCGCGCCATCGTGCGCGACGCGCTGCGGCCGACCACCATGAAGACGCGCATCATCGCGCACTCGCAGCAGGTGGTGCGCGCCGATTGGGAGTCGCGCGCCGACGTCACGGGCGAGGCACTTCGCGCGCTGCTGGGCGTGATCGAGCGCGAGCTGCCGAAGTGCCACGGCCTCATCGTAAGCGACTACGGCAAGGGCGTCATCACGCGCACCGTGCTCGACATGGCCATCCCGCCGGCGCGCGCTCGGGGCATTCAGGTCAGCGTTGACCCAAAGGAGAGTCATATCGACGCCTACAAGGGCGTGAGCATGGTCACACCCAACCAGCTCGAAGCCGGTTATGTGATGTCCCAACGCATCAGCGACGAGGCGAGCCTGATGAGCGTGGGCTGGGGCCTACAGAAGCGCCTCGACGCCGAGTGCGCGTTGATCACGCGCGGGGCCGACGGCATGAGCCTGTTCGAAAAAACCGGCCGCTACACCCACCTGCCCACGGTCGCGCGCGAGGTCTTTGACGTCACCGGCGCCGGCGATACCGTCGTGGGCGTGGTCGCACTGGCGCTGGCCGCCGGCGCCGACTACCCCGAGGCCTGCTATCTCGCCAACCACGCCGCCGGCGTAGTGATCCGCGAGGTAGGAACTGCCACCTGTTCGCCCACGCAGCTGCGCACATCGCTGGCGGGCGTGCTCGCGTGAGCGATGTCTTTTCGTTGACGCCTGATGCACGCACGAAGCTGCATCTGTGGCGTGCAGCGAAGGCTCGAATCGTATTCACGAACGGCGTGTTCGATCTGCTGCATCGCGGGCACGTTGAGTATCTGGAAGAGGCGCGCGCTTTTGGCGATCGGCTTGTGGTCGGCATCAATAGCGACGCCTCGACACGGCGACTGAAGGGGCCTTCGCGGCCTATCGTCGGTGAAGTCGATCGGGTAGGGCTGGTTGGCGCGCTCGCGTGCGTCGATCTTGCGGTGCTGTTCGACGACGACACGCCGTTGCGCTTGATCGAATCCGTGCAGCCCGACGTGCTGGTGAAGGGTGGAGACTACGAAGTCGCCGACATCGTAGGCCGCGAAGTAGTCGAAGCTCGCGGCGGGCGGGTCACGACGATCGCGCTGCGCGAGGGGATCTCGACGAGCGAGATCGTGCGGCGGATACGGGAAGGGAAGGGCGTGTAGTGATGGTCCTGTCCGCTCTCGCGCCACCCCGCCTGACGGCTACGGCAGCACAACCATCTTGCGCGTAGCCGAATCCCTGCCGCCCTCGAGCCGGTAGAAGTAGAGCCCCGGCGGCCAGCCGGTCGTGTCCACTGGAAGCTCGTGCTCACCGGCGGCCTGCGGAGAATTGCTGAGCAGAGTTCGCACCCGCCGGCCCTGCATGTCGAAGACTCGAAGATTCACCGACCCATCGCTCAAGAGCGCGAAGTGGACCACGCCTGTCGAGCGGCAGGGGTTCGTAACGCCAATGGACTGCAGCAGTGACGCGTTGGCGGGCGGCGGGGGCCCTGGTGCCGCTGTTGCAAGCGCGACCCTCGCCATCAGGCTGACTGGGATCGTCCCCACGCGAGCGAATGCACCAACCGGGTAAATGTGATCCTGGTCAGCTGTCATCGCCCACACCACGGCGTCTGGATCCGGGTTCCAGCCCAGAACCCTGCCGGTCCCCCGCTCGAGCGCGGCGAGACAGAATCGCGGTATGCCGCCGATGCTCCTGAACGCGCCTCCCACATATACTACGCCACTGCGAACCACGATCTCTTTCAGCTGTTGGTCCACGTTTGCCGTCATCGCTGACGCGGCCCCGGTCAGTGTACTGACTGCGGCGAAGGCATCCCGAGCCTGCCCCCCGATGTGATTGAAGTAGCCACCGATGTATATCGTCGTGTCGTCCACCGCGAAACAATTCACCACGTCGTCAGCATGGGGGTCCCAAGTCGTGGCAAGTCCAGTCGTGCGGTTCACAGCCGCGACGTACGAGCGGGCGCTGGCACCTATGCTGCTGAAGAGCCCCCCAACGTAGACTGCATCTTGGCTCGCTGTCACGCCGGTGATGAAGTCATCCGGCTTCGGGTCCCAACCTGTCGCGAGCCCGCTCTTGAGGTTCACTTCCGCCAAGTCTTGCCGAGCCTGTCCGCCAATGCTCCCAAACAGGCCGCCCACATAGGCTGTGGAGTCAGCGAGCGCCATGGTCTGCACCCAGCCGTCGCAGCTCGGATTCCAAGACATTGCCCTGCCGGTTACGGAGTCGATCGCCGCGATTCCTGCCCGCGGCTGTCCTCCGACCACCCGGAAGTTGCCGCCAATGTAGACCGCTCCTTCGCGTACCATCATAGTGACCACCTGACCGTCCGAACCGGGTCCCACGACGTAACCCTTCCAGTGTTCAGATCGAACGCCGCCAGCCCATGTCGCGGGATGGTTGGACCTACGCTTGTGAAGGCTCCGCCGAGGAAAATCGCGTCTCCGCTCCCCGCCATCGCGTACACGAATACGTTGGGCTTCGGATCCCATGCCAGTCGCTCGCCCGTAACTGTATCGAGCGCGCCCCCGAACTCGCCAAGCCGGCCACCTAGGTTGTAGAAGAACCCGCCTACGTAGAGCGCCGATCCTCGCAAAGTAATGCAGTTGACAGTCGGAGGCTGGTTGCCGGGGGCCGGCATCTCGACGTTCGGATCCCACTCAACGGCCACGCCGGTGTTTATGTCCAACGCAGCCAGTCCGGGACGCACCGCACCGCCAATGCGATTGAATCCACCCCCCTCGTAGAGCCGCTCTCCGCTCACCAGTAGGGCAATCACGCAGGGTCCGCAGTCAAAATGGAAATCAGGAATGCGATCCACATTGGCATTCCAACCTAATAGTGAGTCTGTTCTGCTGTTGAAGGCGGCAAGCCTGGGCCGGGCCTCGCCAGCTATCCCATAGAATGAGCCGCCGGCAAAGACCATATCGCCATGTGCGGCCAACACGAAGACGATGTTGTCTGGTTGCGGATCCCACCCTGTCACGCGCCCCGGGCCGAGATCTACGGCTGCAAGGTATGGGCGCGGCTGCCCGTCGACTATGCCAAACGACCCACCGAGGTGCACCCTGTCGCGCAATACGAGAATCGAAGTTACAAAGTCATCAGTCCCCGGGTTCCAATCTGTGACCCTCCCAGAGCCGATGTCCACGGCCGCGACGTTACTCCGGCGCTCGCCGCCGATGTTCTTGAAGATGCCTCCGACGTAAACAGTCTGTCCCGCCAAGGCAAGCGAACGAATTTCTCCGTCCGGATTGGGTGCCCATGCGTCCACGTGCCCGTCGCCGAATATGTGAGCGAGATTGGATCGTGGTAGCCCGCCGACCCCAGCAAAATTGCCACCGATGAACCAGCCCCGTCTGCCGTCAGGTATGCAGACCCAAATGATTCCAGCAACCCGCGGGCTGTAAGGACGGAAGACACCTGTCGCGGGGTCGGTGATCGCGCCGCCTCCGATGACCGGCGCCACGCTGTTGAAGAGTCCCCCGACATAGAGCGTCTGTCCCGACACTGCAACGGCGGTGAGCTTGACAACGGGGTCCACGCCCCACAGCTGCTGGTCGACTTGCTGGCCAGCGGCCGGAAATGTCCAGAGTGCAAGGCAAGCGAAGCAAGCCCACGTGAGCAAGTGGGAGGTGCGCCGCGGGAGGAATGTGCGTGGCGTCATCGCGTCACGCCTTGATCTTTCGAGAGCGAACATGGCCTGCATGATGGTACGCCAGGTGCTCGCAAGTACCCCGACCAATTTCGGCGACCCGACTCGAACGTGGCCTCCACAGTCGTACCGCCATGTCTCTGGATGCCCTCATGCAAGGCTGCTCGCTATGGGCGCGGTTCGCTCCGCCGGCTTGCGACGACCCTGTTCCCGTTTCCCGGCCATGAACTCGGCGCCGAACGCGCATTCGGCTTCATACTGATTATGCACCCGGCACAAGAGCCTCAGGTTGTCCGTGGTCGACTGCCCTCCGCGCGCGACCGGGACCACGTGGTCGAGTTCCACGCGCGTGCGCTCTTCACAGCGTCGGCCGGTATCGCCGACAAATGTGCACCGGCCGCCATCGCGCTTCCAGACCGCGCGGAGGACCTCGGCCGGGATCTGTCGGGTGTTTGTGCCGCCGCGTTGCGCTCTCGGCCGAGCGGTCTCGGCGAACTTCTGCTTCCTGAGCCCTTCGACCATCTCACCCAGCGCCCGCTGGAGCACGGCCTCGACATCGCCCGAGGGCACCGCGTGACCGAGCAGCGCCTGTGCCTCGCGCAACAGGTCGTGCGTGACCTGGCCCATGGTGAGCTGCAGCGTGAACCGGCCGGGCGAGCAGGGAGCGACTTCTGTGTACGGCGAGACCGGCGACGAAACTGGCACCATGACTTGTGGCGTATCAGGCGAATTCGACGGCACCACTGGATTTGAATCCAGTGGTGCCAACGAATTCGCTGCATTCGGCACAGTGGATGGGACCACTGGCCGCACGGCCAGTGCGTCGCCAGCAGTCGGCGCCGCGATCGCTCGCAGCAGCGTCGGAAGGTCGGGTTTCGGGAAGCGTTCTGCGATAAGCAGCCTGATCTGGGCCGTGGTCTTGTGCGTGGCCGCAGCCACGAGGCCCTCGGCCGTGTCACGGTTCAAGTGCGGCGCAAGCATGTACACCGCGGTCAGGTGCAGCCGGCCGTCGGCGAGCGCGGCGTAGATAGCGGGGAAATGCCGGCCCGCGTATGCCGCCTTGACGCGCTTGTACGCCACGTCATCGGACATGTGGAGCTCGTGCACACAGTACTTGTACATCGAGGGGTACCCCGCCGGCGCGTAAAGCTTGCGGTAGCCAACCTCGGCGATATGCTCGAGCATCCTGACGGTGGTGATGCGATCCTGGGCGACGATTTCGGCGAGGTCATGCAACAGGGTGCAGTCTGCGAGATGCTTCAACGGGCGGCTGCTCATGATGGGCTCCACCGCTGGGGTCAGTCGCGAGGGCACATCGAGTTCTATCACGCGTGTTCGCGGCGTCCGTGCAGGCGCGCTGGACGCACAACGCCAGGCGCGATGAGAACTTTTCGAGCTCCAGAGTCGTTACGCCGTCAGCGCCCACGCTGTGCGGTCTGGAGCGCGATTTTCGACCGAGCCCCGGATCCCGGCAGCCAGGGCCCGGAATGGCGTCAAGAGGAATTCTTTCGCGCGCGTCACGACTCGCGGCGCTCCATGCCCGCAGCAATCAGGGCATGCTCCCCGTCGCCTGCTCGTGCAGGACGTTCGGGTCCAGGTCGGCTCCGGTGGGCCACACGATCGTGTGCAGCTCGGGATCCACCCGCACCGCGGCAAACACCGCCGGGTCGCGGAGCGCGGCAAACAGGCCCCTGAACGGCACGAACGCCGCAATGTCCACCACACCCTCGCGGCCATTGTCGAACGCGAGGCGGAGGCGATAGGGCTCAAGTACTTCAACTCTAATCACAGAAACCAGCATGGTCACTCCAGCGGTGCGATGCGCATGAGTTCTTTGCCAAGGGATGCGCGGGCCCAATCCTCACGTAGCTCGGCTTCGTGCAGCTTTGCCCACTCCATCACGAGTCCGAGCACACGTGGCGGAACTGAACCGTCGAGCAGCGCGAGGGGCGCCAGGCGAATACTCGCGCTGCGGCCTCCGTACCAAGCGTGGAAGTTCGGGGGCACATGGTCATTGTGATACATCGTGATGACGATCCCGAGAAAGCGGCAGATCTCCGGCATCCCGAAGGCTCCGCGGGGGCGGTCCCTTCGGGGGCCAACAGAGGATAGGCCCGCACCAAGCCCAAATGAAGCCTGATTCGAATTCGCGGAGCCGCCAGTCTGGAGCGCCTCCCGCGCGAGCTGCGGCCCGAAATCGATCGGCCGGCCATGCGCCTCCGCGTGCAGGACGCCTGGATCGATGTCCGCACCCCCCGGCCAGACGATAGTCCGGAGCTCGGGGTCGACGCGGACTTGCGCGAACACGCTCGGATCCCTCAGTTCCGCGAACACACCATCGAATGGCCCGAATTCCGCGATATCGACCACGCCTTCGCTGCCGTCGTCGAACGCGAAACGGAGCCGGTAGGGCTCGAGCACTTCGACGCTGATCATATCAACGAGCATGGTCACTCCGAGGGGGCATCGAGGGGAGAAGCAAGAATACTCCCGAACTCGTCCCCCGGCTCATGCCAACAGTTGCCGGCCCAGACAGCCACGCGCCGCACATCGTCCCCCGCACCCTCACCTCGCTTGCGCGCGCCCTGCACGCCCGTCTAGTCTGCGTCGTCCTTTTACCTTCCGGGTGTGTGCGATTCACTCGCTTGGCGTCATGCGCGAACCACGCGCGGCGCCGCTCCACCCGGGGCGCGGAGCGGCCATGGCGCAGACTTTCACGAACTACATCGGCGGACGCTGGGTTCCGGCCAAGTCGGGCCAGACGTTCAAGAACCTGAATCCCGCCACCGGCGAACTGCTCGGCGAGTTCCCCGAGTCCGGCCCGGACGACGTCAACGCGGCGGTTGAAGCGGCCCGGGCCGCCATGCGCGCTTGGCAGCTCACTCCGGCCCCGAAGCGCGGCGAGCTGCTCTATCGCCTCGGCGCATTGATCGCCTCCAAGAAAGAAGAACTCGCCCGCGCGGCCACGCGCGAGATGGGCAAGATCCTGATCGAGACGCGCGGCGACGTGCAGGAAGGCGTCGACATGGCCTACCTGGCCGCGGGCGAGGGGCGTCGCCTGTACGGCGTCACCACGCCGAGCGAGATGCCCAACAAGTGGGCGATGAGCGTGCGCGTGCCCATCGGCGTGGTCGGCGTGATCACGGCCTGGAACTTCCCGTTCGCGGTGCCCACCTGGAAGATCTTCCCGGCGCTGCTCGCGGGCAACACGGTGGTCTTCAAGCCTTCCGAAGAAACTCCCGAGATGGGCTGGCACCTGGCGAAGCTGTTTGAAGAGATCGGCCTGCCCGCCGGCGTGTTCAATGTCGTGCACGGCAATGGCGCGAACGTCGGCTGGCCGATCGTGCAGCACCCCGGCATCGACGTGGTGTCGTTCACCGGCAGCAATCCGGTCGGCACGCGCATCGCCGTTGAAGGCGCGCGGCTTGGCAAGCGCGTGTCGCTCGAGATGGGTGGGAAGAATGGCGTCAACGTGCTGGACGACGCCGACGTCTCGCTGGCGGCGAACGCGGTGGCATGGGGTGCGTTCGGCACCACTGGCCAGCGTTGCACGGCCACCAGCCGCGTCATCGTGCACGAGCGCGTGCATGACGAGTTGGTGAAGCTGGTGGTGCAACGCGCGCAGGCGCTCAAGCTCGGCGACGGGCTGCAGGACGGCATCGAGATGGGCCCGCTCGTCAACGCCAAGCAGCTCGAGCGGGTGTCCGGTTACATGAAAGTCGGCGCCGACGAAGGCGCGAAGGTCGCCGTCGGCGGTGCCCGTGCCAGCGGTGCAGGCCTCGACAAAGGCTTCTTCTTCCAGCCGACCGTGTTCACGAACGTGCAGCCCACCATGCGTGTCGCTCAGGAAGAGATCTTCGGGCCGGTCGTGAGCTTCGTGCGCGTCAAGTCGCTCGACGAAGCGATCTCGGTGAATAACGCCACGCCGTTCGGGCTGTCGTCTTCCATCTTCACGAGCAACGTCAATGCCGCGTTCACCGCGATGCGCGATCTGACCACAGGCATTGTGTACGTGAACCACGGCACCACCGGCGCCGAGACGCACCTGCCGTTCGGCGGCACGCGCGGCACCGGAAATGGCCACCGCGAGGCTGGCCACACCATGCTTGACGCGTTCACCGAGTGGAAGAGCGTCTACGTGGACTTCAGCGGCAAGGTGCAGCGCGCGCAGATCGATAATAACTAGCGCCAACAGCAGCCAGGGGCCTCCATGAACTTGCATGAGTACCAAGGTAAGGAACTCTTCGGCCGTTATGGACTGCCCGTGCTTCCCGGGCAGGTCGCGGGTACGCCGGAGGAGGCGCGCGAGATCGCCGCCTCGCTCGGCGGCACGGTCGTGATCAAGGCGCAGGTGCAGGCCGGTGGCCGCGGCAAGGCGGGCGGCGTGAAACTCGCGCACGATCCGGACGAGGCGTTCGCCAAAGCGACTGACATCCTGGCGCTGACCATCAAGGGTCTTCCCGTGCGCAAGGTCCTGGTGACCAAGGCTGCAGAGATCGCGAAAGAGTACTACTGCGCCATCGTCATGGACCGCGAGAAGAAGGCTCCGCTGGTGATGCTGTCGGCCGAGGGTGGCGTGGATATCGAGGAGGTGGCGCGCACCGCCCCCGAGAAGATCGTGCGCTTTCACATCCCATTGGAAGGCTTGCGCCCGTACATGGCAAGAAACCTCATGCGCCCGTTGTTCGCGGACTTCGCGCAGGTCACGCAGGCCGCCGAGATCCTGATGCGGCTTTACCGCGTCTACACCGATGGCGACTGCTCGCTCGCAGAGATCAACCCGCTCGCCGTCACTCCGGATGGGAAAGTGATCGCGCTTGACGCCAAGGTCATCCTCGATGACAACGCGGATTTCAGACATAAAGACTGGGAGAACTGGCGCGACCCCGCCGAGGAGACGCCGGGTGCGCGGCTCGCGCGCGAGAAGGGCCTGTCGTACGTCAAGCTCGACGGCGACATCGGCTGCATCGTCAACGGCGCCGGCCTCGCCATGGCGACCATGGACCTGATCAAGCACTACGGCGGCGAACCCGCGAATTTCCTGGATATCGGGGGGTCGTCCAATCCGGAGAAAGTCACCGCGGCGCTCAAGATCATCACCAGCGAGTCGCACGTCCGCGGCATCCTGTTCAATATCTTCGGCGGCATCACGCGCTGCGACGATGTCGCCAACGGCATCGTGGCCTCGCTCAAGGCCTCGCCGCTGTCGGTCCCGCTCGTCATCAGACTCACCGGCACCAACGAGGACAAGGCGCGCCAGATCCTGAAAGACTTCGGGCTCAGCGCCACCACCAGCATGGATGAAGCCGTGCGCATGGTGATCGAGAAGGCGCAGGAGGTGACCGCGTGAGCATCCTGATCGATCGCAATACCCGGCTGATCGTGCAGGGCATCACCGGCCGCGACGGTGCGTTTCACACTCAACAGATGATCGCGTATGGCACCAAGGTCGTGGGCGGCGTCACGCCTGGCAAGGGCGGCACCGAGCTGCACGGCGTGCCGGTGTTCGACTCGGTCGCTGAAGCGGTCGCGGCCACGCACGCGAACACGTCCGTCATCTATGTGCCGGCCCCATTCGCGGCCGACGCCGTGCACGAGGCCGCCGACGCTGGCATCGCGCTGATCGTGTGCATCACCGAGGGCGTGCCGGTGCGAGACACGCTCGGTGCATTTCATAGAGTACTTGCGTTACGCGGTCCGAACCACCCGCTCGGTCGCCCGCGGCTCGTGGGCCCCAACTGTCCCGGGTTGATCACGCCGGGCCAATCCAAGGTCGGCATCCTGCCGGGGCACATCTGCACGCCCGGCCCCGTGGGTGTCGTGAGCAAGAGCGGCACGCTGACTTATGAAGTGGTGAAGCAGTTGACCGACGCCGGCCTCGGCCAGACCACCTGTCTT
>JAYVCN010000018.1:0-8244 GCA_043749875.1 Candidatus Eiseniibacteriota bacterium
GTCGACCCAGTGTCGGGCGCGGCCACACCGTGGGACCCGAACGCGGGCAGCTACGTCCTGACCATCGCCACGGGCGGCTCCACGGTGTATGTCGGCGGCCTGTTCCAGAGCATCCACGGTCAGGCTCGCTACGGGGTCACGGCAGTCGATGCCGCGAGCGGGTTGCCGACGGGATGGAATCCCGCCTCCCTTCCAAACTACGGGGGGAGCGTCTACTCGATTGCGACGGACGGTTCCACCGTCTACGTGGGAGGTGCGTTCCAGATCCTGGGAGGGCAATCGAGGGCAGGCCTCGCGGCGGTCGACGCGGTCTCGGGATCCGTCACCGCCTGGAATCCATCCCCTGCCTCGGGGGTGAGATCCGTCGGCGCCAGCGGAACCATGGTCTACGTGGGCGGAGCTTTCTCGACGGTGGGTCTAGCGCCGAGGCGGGGGTTCGCGGCCATCGACATCCCCTCCCGACAGGTTCTGCCCTGGAACCCTCAGGCGAATACGAATGGGTCGGGCGGCCAGGTTACCGTTTCCGGCTCGACCGTCTATCTCGCGGGAGGGTTCACCTCGGTGGGTGGCCAAGCGCGGAATGGCCTTGCGGCCGTCGACGCCGTCACGGCTCAGGTCACCGCTTGGGATCCCGGCCTGTTCATTCCCGGGCCCGGGTCCCAGCAGCCACTCATGTGGGCGATGCAGGCCACTCCAGGGGCCGTCTTTGTCTGCGGGAGTTTCTTTGGCGGGAACTCGATCAGCCACGTCGCCGCCCTGAACCCGGCCTCTGGCCAGATTCTCTGGCGTGATGACCTCAACAACAACGCCTACTCGCTGGCGCTGGACGGTTCGACCGTCTACGCGGGCGGAGCGTTCAATCTGGTGAACGGCATCGCCAGATTGCGGCTAGTCGCGCTCAGCCCTGCGAACGGCCAGGTCCAGCCGTGGAACCCGAGCGCCGATGGTGACGTGGACGCACTGGCGCGCTCAGCGAACACTCTCTTGGTCGGAGGCCAGTTCAGCCAGATCGGTGTGGTGTACGAGAATCGGGCCCGGATCGCGGCCCTCGATACCGGACCCGGCCTCGCCTCGGGTCTGAACCCGGGCGCTGACAATGCGGTGGGAGCGCTGCTCGTGGACGGATACAACCTCTACCTCCTCGGCGGTTTCGATCACGTAGGCGGTGCGGCACGGCCGAGGGCTGCGGCGGTCGATCTCGTCAGTGGACAAGTCGCGTCGTGGAGCACGGACTTTGGCACTGGCTCCCCCCTAAGCATCGTCATGTCCGGGTCGCGTGTCCTCATCGGAGGCGACTTCAGCCGCGTCTCCGATCTGATCTGTCCGAACCTCGTGTCGCTCGAGGGGTTCCAGAACCCCGCTTCAGTTCCCTTCCCCGCTGCGAACGCGGTCGCGTTGCGCGCGCTGCCCAATCCCGCAGCCAATGGTGTGACCGTCGCGCTCGACTTGCGCGATGCGGCTGAGGTGCGTCTCGAAGTCGTTGACGTGTCCGGTCGCCGACATGTCGAACGCGACATGGGAAGGCTTGCCCCTGGCCAGCACCTGGTCCCACTCGCGGCGCGTGGGGACCTTCCACCGGGTCTCTACTTCGTGCGCGCGCGACGGGGAACCGAATCGACGACTGTCCGGGTCTGCGTGACCCGCTAGGTCACACAGCAGCGGCGGTGAGAAGCAGAGCGCCGCCGGCCAGCAGGTGCCGAAAGTCGTGGCCCTCGGCAACGCGATCCAGGAGAGAACCCGCGGAGTTCCCGTATGGCTGGGGCAAGCACGGGCAGGTTCATGCACTCAACTCGCTGGCATGAAACGGAGCGCTATGGCGTCCCCAACGGGATTCGAATCGTCCGGGCCGGCTGGAGGACAGTCGACCACGGGCGACAATAGCCTCGAATCCCACGATCCACAGGGGCAGCAGCCTGCAGTGAATGACAACGAAGAGCAGTGATCGGCAGCTGTTCGGGCACACTTCGGGCACAGATGCCGGGCCATGAGGGCTAGCGAGCTCGGACCGACCGTCCGGGCGTCCAGCTGCCGCGGGCCGCCGGTCCGGCGTACGCATCCAGCCAGAGCGTGTTCGCGCTGCGGTAGGTCGCGCGGCGATCGCGCGGCCTGGCGCCCCTTGGGACGACTATTCGGATCCCAGCATGGAGGACGGGCATGGCATCAGGTTACAATGCGGACCGCCGGGGGGAGAGCGCCCCGAATGATGTGAGCCGCCAGCCCATGGAGGGGCGATGTACTTATCGTTTCGTGTACTCGGTGCGGGTGCGTGGGTATTGACCATGCAGCTCGCGTTCCTCTTCGCCACCCCGTCCGACGCCTCCGCATCCGCGACCTTCGTGGTGAAGGCGAAGCAGTTCGCCTGCATCGGCGGCAACGATTACTCCCTTGCGCTCACCGATCTCGACCACGATTTCGTCGCGCTACCGCGCAATTCGCAGGAGGTATGGGTCACGGCGGAGGGCGCGACGAGAGCCGGACTCAACCTCCGCGGGCCCTTCGGCCAAGCGCTTCGTAAGGGCTGGTACGTTCTGGGGCAGTACGAGTATACGGGCGCCGACCGGATCTACGGGACGGGCACCTGTTACATCGGGTACCAGGGTGCCGACCTTGCCGGCCCGGGCGGTACCAACGGCTTCGAGGTGCGCAAGCTGCGCATCGACGAGCAGGGCTATGCCCGAACGCTATGGGCCACGTTTCACGGTGGCTGCAACGGGACCACCTCCGGCGAGGTGATCCTCGGCGCAGACACGTCGCTCTACATCCAAGCCCCGGCCATCGCCCTGGTGGAACGCGGTTCGGCCCTGCACTTCGACGTTTCCGCGATCGACGCAGCCGGACCCGTGGCGCAGCTCACGTGCACCGAACGTCCCGCGGGTTCGATCTTCACGAGCGACCCCGCTGGCACCGGGACGTTCGAGTGGCCCGTCGCGGGCCCCTTGGGCGACGTCACGGTGAAGTTCATCGCCAACGATCCGCAGGGCAACGCCGACACGCTCTCGACGCTGGTGCGGGTGATGGAGCCGAGGCTGCTGTCGGTGGATGCAAGTCCCGGGACAGCGAACGCCTCGCAGCTTCGTCTCGACGCCACGAACTCGAACTTCGTGGTGTTCACGCCGGGCGTGCTGGACCTTTTTGTCTACACGCTGGGCAGGATGTGCGAGGTCAGCGCGGTCGGGCCGTTCTCCCGGGCGCTCACGCCGGGCGTGTACACGGGCGCCACCCGCTTCGCGACGGGCTATCCCGCGAGCCGCTGGCCGGCATTTTCCGTAACCGGCACTGCCGCTCCCAGCAACCCGGACTCCGGCACGTTCCACGTGCGGAAGATTGCGTTCGGTGCGAACGGTTACCTGTCCCGATTGTGGATGACGTTCGACACCGGCAAGGGGTCCGCGCACGCAACGGGTGAGGTCCGGTTTGGCGACCTCGACACGACGCTGTACCTCACGGCACCTTCCGATGTCTACGCGAACCCGTCGACGGCGCTCAGCGTTGACGTGCGCGCGATCCAGGCGTTCGGCCGGCCGGTCACACTGACCGCGCGCGGGCTGCCCTCGGGCGCAAGCCTCGTGGACCGGGGCGACGGAACCGGATCGCTCACCTGGTTCAGCACGTCGGGGCCGGGCACGGACAACCCGATCACCATCATTGCCAGCGACGACCAGGGGCGCCAGGACACGTGCGTCACGCACGTGCACGTCGTGGTGCCAGCGACGATCACGACGCTCAGAGATCCGAACGACTTCGGCGACTCGTGGGCCCAGAGCTACGGCGCGGATGCGGTGCACGCGGACTTCCAACTGTTTACCTCTTCAGGGCACGGGGCCACGGTCATGGTCCAGACGCCCGGTCACGCTTGGTCGTTCGCCTTCCGCGCACCGAATGGCGGGTTTCTCGTGCCGCAGTACTACTCAGGGGCACTGGGACTCTATTCGTCCGTGCCATCGGCGCCGCTGCTCGAGGTCGCGCATGACTACGTCACGTGCATGTGGGCGGCCCATGGAACCTTCACGATCCTCGATGCGGCATACGACGCCGGGGGCGCGATCACCTCGCTCTGGGCCACGTTCAGGGACAGTTGTTTTTCGAACGGCATGCTCACGGGCGAGGTCCGCTACGGATCGGTCCACGATCAGGTCACGGGCGTCGCCGATGGCGAAGCGCCTTTCGGGATCCGCGCCATCGGCCCGAACCCCACCGCGGGCGTCCTGCAAGTACGACTCGGCGGCCGTGCTCCTGGGCCGATCCTGGTCGAAGTTTTCGACGTCGCGGGTCGGAACGTCTGGCGGCAGATGTTGGCGCGCCCAGATGGAGGCGGCTCGACGCTCACGCTGGAGCCGCCGAGTTCGCTCGCCGCCGGGATTTATCTGGTTCAGCTGCGGTCCGGAACGGCTCGTGCGGAGAGGCGGATCGTGCTGGCGCGGTAGTACAATGCCTTCCGAAGGCGGCCCGACGCCCGCCTGGCGGCGTCGTCATCGTGACTGCGAACGGCGACATGCGGCTCCTGCGCGAACCAGACCGCCGCTCTTCTTAGGATCTCCCGCTCTTCCCGAAGCGTGCGGTTCTCGCGGCGGAGCTGGACCAGTTCCGCGCGTTCCTCGGTCGTGGGCCCGTCGATGCGCTTGCCTTCGTCGAGGTCAACCTTGCGGACCCAGTTCCGCATCGACTGCGCGGTGGGCTCGAACTTCCAGGCCAGTTCTTGGCGGTTCTGGCCGGCGCGGACCAGCTCGATCAGACGGCGGCGGAACTCAGGCGGATACGGTGGCGGGGGTGCTGGCTTCTTCGGCATCGTGGAGACCTCCGACCCAAATGGTCAGGTGTCTACCAAACCGGGTCAACTCCATCGTGGTGTTCTGCCGCATCAGGGCACGGTGGCCCCGCGCCGGCCGCTACAGCGGATATCGCCAAGTCCCAGCGAAACTCGTCCCGGCCAACAGGGTCGTGCCGCTGGCGGCGAGGGAAAGGATGATCGGGACCGCCGGTTGCGTCGAGTCCTTCGTCCAGGTGAGCCCGCCGTCCGTGGAGCGGAACACCCCGCCAAGGGTCCGTGCCAACAGCGTCGTGCCGCTGCCGGTACGGGAAAGGATGTTCGGCTCCGCCGGCTGCGTCGCGGCCGCCGTCCAGCAGGGCCTTGGCAGGTCTTGGCGCTCCTCGTTAGGGTCGTCTCTGATGAACCACAGAGAGAGGCGTACTCTTCCGGGAGTTGGACCGATTCTCGCTGTCGTGTCGCTGCATTTGCGGGATACTCCCTTGCCGACCCTTGATTGAGGGGATGATCCGGCGCGGCAAGCCGGGGCGACACGAATGGTCTTTATGAGTGTGCATCAGGCCACATCCGACGCAGGAGGTGCGAGATGATCCGAGGCTTGTCACCGGTCAACCCAAAGGTTATGCAGTTGGCTGCTAAGGTGGTTCTAGTCCTTTGGCTTGCGGGCCTTGTTCCGACTCGCGCTTTGGCCATGAACACCGGCGACATTATCGTCGCGGATCGCGGAGCCTTGATATTCGTCGATCACCTCACAGGCGCCCAACATCTCTTGTCAGGCACTGGTGGATACGTGGATGTAACAACCAATTCAACCGGCGACGTTTTTGCACTCGGTACTTTTCCAGATCCAACCGTGTATAAGATTGATACGGTTACCGGTGCTCGAACAGTGGTGGTCACGGGAGGAAATCTGAGTAACCCGTCTACAATCGATCTGGCACCTGATGGTAACTTATATATCGCTCAGGAATCTACGCCGCGTGGACTGTTTCGGATTAATCCTCTCTCCGGAGTCCAGACTACCATTGTATCGGGCGATATCCCAGCGTTCACGCCAGGCGATGTCGGCTTTGGCTATATAGTTCTCGCCGATGATCCTAACTTCTTTCATGTGTATCAAGTAGATCTTACGAGCGGCCAAATCATTCGTCTGTCGAATACCGGTATTCCCGATCCACGCGGGCTCGCGAGAGACGGCGCTGGCAACCTCATTATCTCCGAACATGGATCGCCTGGCGCGCCCGGGATTTCACGCCTTAACCTCCAGTCGGGGACACTCGTTACGGTATCTTCAGGCGGGCAGTTCATGCACCCATGGGGCGTGACGTTGGAAACGAGCGGAGCGATCATCGTGGCGGACAACCAAAATGAGTTTAGTTGCACTCCAGCGTCTGGACCGAAGACCTGCCCTGGAGCGTTGTTCCGTATCGACCCTGTGTCTGGAACTCAAACGATCGTTACGGAGAAAGACCTCTTCCACGAAGTCACCGGGGCGGACATCTACCGAGGACCGAACGTGCCTACCCCTACACGGCGGAGCTCCTGGGGGCAGGTCAAGTCACACTATCGCTGATATGGAGTGACTGGCTGTCAAGTCCGCCGCTGGACTTAGAGTGGTTTGAAGGCTGCGTATCATTGATCATCGATGGACTGCCTGTGCAGTCCGCATCCTTCATTCGAACCGCGGAACCGTGGCCCTGCTACGTTTCTGCTACAAACTTCCGTAGCCCACCCTGGGGCCAAATGTCCGTTGGTGCGCCCTCATGCGAAAGCGCCCCAGCTTCCCAACGTGCTAGGCGCTCTTGCTTGTGTTGCAGCGATGTCACTTCGAAGGCTTCACGCCCAAGTGTCCGAACTGCTAGCGCCGTCCTTAGGAAGCAGCTGCTACCGAAATGCTACCGACTCAGTGTCCTTTCCTGTCCGCGTCTGCCCGGCCATGCCCGCAAGAACGAAGGAGCCCCACAAGGCACCATCCTCATGGGGCTCCAGTGATTCCGTTGCCGCGCAATGCCTTCGATGAGATGCAGCGTCCTATGTCGATATTCTCCGGTGAAAGTTTTCGAGACCGTCAGACCTAGGCCCGCCGGGCGCCAACACTCTGGGGTAGCCCGTCACCGGGCTGCGCCCCCGTCCATGCGCTTGAGCTTCACGTCGAGGACCGCAAGCACGCGCTCCGCATAGGTGAGATCGCCGAACAGACCCTGACTCAGTAGCCTTGTCTCGGCTTGATAGTCGCGCCACATGTTCCGCCAGCTCTGATATCTCCACCTCGCAGGTGCAGTCTTGTTCCACTCCTTGAAGAGATCGTTCCATTTGGGCCGCGGGTCATCGCTCGCCCACTTGCTCTCAACGAATGGTACGAGCGCCGCACGGCGGGGCGGGGCAACTCGACCCTCGCCATGCTGGCGCTGCGCCTTGGCAAACACAGCTTTGACCGATTCGGGGTCAGCGTGGACAAAGGCGTTGATCGTGACCACGTCAGTACCCGAACCCGGCACCGGCAAGAACGCTAGGATCGTCCGCAGCTTCGGGACCACTCCCGTGAGCAGATACACGACAAAAGCGGGGGCTGCGCCTGAGCGAGCCGGCCACCACGCCGAACACGGTTCGGCGACCTCCGTGAGACGCTCCGCGGCCCACTGAATCTCTCCCAGAACCGAAAAGGGTTCCACCTCCACGGCAACACGATGACCTCGATCGTCGGCGTACTCGAGATCGAGTCGTTCGCGACCATGTGCCGGCTTCCCATACTTGAGCCGCTTCTTCTTCCCTCCCCAAGAGACCTGAATCTCCGCCAATTGGATTTGCTCTGAACTCTTGCTGCCAGGCACCAGTTCCGCCTGAGCGACGACCCGATTGCTGAGTAGTTTGGCTTTGTGCCCGATGAGCGGAATTCCCAACCCGTCGAGATGCTCCTTCGTGAAGAATCTCAGCAGAGGGGAATTCAGAAACGCGCCAGCAGCGGACAGGGACGGGAAAGGTGGATCTGGCCGACCGAACAGCCGAAGCCTGAGCGCCGGAACATCAGGCGAGTCCTCCGCTGTCAGCCCCACCAGCTCCGAGAGCAGGTCGGTGTGCCACTGCTCCTCCTTGCTGCCGCCGATGATGCTGCGGTGGCGCCCCTCGTTGAGTAGTGCAGCTTCATTCTGATCACGTTCCAGGCACCGAAAGCGCCAGAGCGCGGCCTCGCACTTGGTGTATGCGAGTCTGTCGCCGGTCGCGGCTCTTATGGCCAGGTCGCCCGTCAGGCCACGCAGCTGCAGTTGCTCGTCCCCTTGGACCGGGCGTTCCGCACCCAGTTGCTCCCAGAGCGATCGCCATGCCTTGCTGGAAGGTTCCAAGATCGACCTCGCGGTGATTGGACAGATGCGACAGGCCCTCTAGCCATGCGGCTAAGGCTCACGATCTACGGTTCCAAATGGCGGAATTATCTCCTTCGGAGAATATTCGAGGCATGTCCGGACAACAACCGGCAGCAA
>JAYVCN010000019.1:0-7991 GCA_043749875.1 Candidatus Eiseniibacteriota bacterium
TGCTCGCGCGGCCAGCGGGCGAGCGGGCCGCCCGCCGGCGGTACGAGTGCGCGCGCGAGTTCCTCCAGCACTTGCGGATGATGGCTCGCGAGGCCACGACCGACTTCGAAGAGATCGCGGGGCGCGCGGTACTCCACGATCGGCCGGTCGTCCGAGTTGCGCTCGGCACCGCGCACGATCGCGGCCAGATCCGGTCCGGAGCCCACGTAGAATGACGCCACCTCACCCGCGTCGGGGACTCGCGCGATGCCCAGCTGGCGTGTGGCCGCCGCCGTCCGGAGCCGCGCCAGCGGTAGCTCGCGCCCGGGCGGTGCCGCTACCAGCAACACGTCGAACGACCGCCACAGGCAGAACAGATGCGCGTCGGGGAACACGTCGAGGAACGATGCCACCAGGCTGTGGAAGGTCGCCGGCGAGAGTTCGTAGAGCTGGATCCATTGGCAGAACACGCCGTCGGCGTCGAGCCGGGCGCGCACCCGCCGGTAGAAATCCACGGTGAACAGGTTGTTCACGCCCGCGATCCACGGATTCGAGGGCTCGGAGATGACGAGTCCGTAGCGCCCGCTCCCATGCGCCAGCAGCGTGCGCGCGTCCCCCAGGTGCAACGTGACGCGCGGATCGTCGAGTGGGTCGTCCCCGTGTTCGTGGAACAGCCGCGAGCCCGCGATCACGGCCGGCTCGAGCTCGACGATGTCGGTGCGCCCAGCGCCCGCGGCCAGTGCCGCAGCGGCCGTGAAACCCGAGCCGTGCCCCACGACCAGTGTACGCACACCCGGCTCGCACATGGCCGCGGGCAGGAGCCCGAGCATCACCTGCGTGAGCATGTCGCCGGTGCTGGCGTCGATCTTGCCACCAACGCGCAGCCAGCGGCGTTGACCGTCGAGGTCGGTCGCCACCAGCACAGAGGCGTTGATGCCCTCGCGGTAGAACAACACCCGCTGGGCCGCGGCCACCTCGCGCGTCGGGTCGCCCACGCCACCGGCCGCCCGGAACGACGTGAGCAGGTTCTGGGCATGGAACGGGCGGTAGGTGCCGAGCGACATGAGCACCGGGTCCCAACGCGGGACCGCAACCGCGAACGCCACCGCCGCCAGCGCGAGCGCGCCGCATGCGGTCCACACCGCCGGATGAGGCCGCGCGCCGCCGGGAAGCAGCAGGCTCGCGAGCCCCGTGAGCAACGACAGCGCCACCGCCACCTGAACGACACCCTGCACCCCGAGCACCGGCAGCAGCACGAATCCCGTGAGCGACGAGCCGGTGATGGTGCCGAGCGTGTTGAGCGCATACGCGGAACCGGTGGCGGCGCCGCTGTCGTCGTGCTGCAACAGCCGCGTGGCGAGCGGGAACACCGCCCCCAGCAACACGCACGGCACGCCGAGCACCGGCAGCACGAGCCCCAACTGCGATACGAGCAGCCCCGTCCATGACGCGCCCGTGCGCTCGCCCAGCTCCAGCATGGCGCGCGGCAGCCCGGCGTATGCGTGCATGCCGGCCGCGGCGCTGGCGGCGATGCCCAACTGCAGCACTGCGAACACAGGCAGGCTCGTGAACCGCTCGAGCACAGGTGCGACCAGGGCGCTCCCGAGTGCGATGCCAGCCAGATAGACGCCGAGTACGGCGGCGAACGAGTACACCGAGGAGCCGAGCACGAGCCCGTAGAGCCGCACCCACGCGAGCTGCAGCGCGAGCGCCGCGAACCCGCTGCACGCGAACATTATTCCGAAGCTCAGGCGTGCGGGAGCGGCCAGGATCGGCGCAGAACGTGCGACCGTCGGCGCCGCCTCGCGCGCGGGGGAGGCCGCCTCACGCGTCGCGAATGTGTACGCCACCAGCGCCGCGAGCAGGTTGAGCCCGGCGGCCACGTGGGTTGTACCGCTCAAGCCCAATCGCGGCATGAGCAGGAAGCCCGCGAGCCACGAGCCCGCGACCGCGCCCAGCGTGTTGCTTGCGTAAAGGCTCGCGAGCCCCGCGCCCACGGCGCCACGTTCGCAGCGCGCCACCAGCACCGGCAGCGTGGCGCCCATCAGCGCGGCCGGCGGGACGAGCAGCGCGAACAGCAGGCCCAGGCGCGCGACGGCAAATGCCGCGCTCTCGCCGCCGAGTGCGCGATACAGTTGCCCCACGGGCCCGTCGAGCGAACGCAACAGCGGCAGGATGGCGAGACCGGCCACCGCCACCGCGAGTTCGAGCTGCGCGTAACTCCGCGCCGGATCGCGACCGCGCGCGAGGCGCGTGCCGAGCAGCCGGGCCCCGAGCGCAAGCCCGCCGAGGAATGCGGCGGCCACCGTGGCCACCGACTGGAGCGAGCCACCGAGCAGGTAGGCGAGTTGCTTGCTCCACACGATCTCGTAGATGAGCCCCGCGGCACCCGAGACCAGGAAGCAGGCCACGGCCCACCGGGGCGGCCCTGCGGAACGCGGCACGGCAGTCGGGTTCGATCGCATGTGCGGTCCAGTCTAGCCGCAGCCGCGCGCCCGCTGCACGGTCCGCATCCGGGTCCGCATCACTCCGGGGTGATGCGAACCGTGATTCCCCAGGCATCGCGGGCCAGCGTGGCGGATCCAACACGCTCGAGCGCGACTCCCTGCTCGCTCAGCCGAGCCGCCACCGCTGCTCGCTCCTGCGTGGACGGGATCACCAGCGACCACGCATCGAGGCCCGAGTCCGCCGCGCTGGAGATGGGCTGCTGCGCGGCCCAGACGTTCAGCCCGACGTGGTGGTGATAGCCCCCGGCCGCCACGAACAGGGCTCCCGGAATCAGTCGCGTGCTGGCCGCGAACCCGAGTCCCCGCAGGTAGAACCGCTCCGCCACCGCGAGGTCTCCGATATAGAAGTGCACGTGTCCCATGCGGGCTCCAGCGGGCATTCCCAGCCAACGCGAGTCGCCCGCCGCGCGTTCGAGTCCGTCGGCGTCGAGCGGATCGAGCGTCCCGACGATGTTGCCGTCGCTGTAGACCCAGCGCTCGCGCGGCCGGTCCGCGTACACCTCGACGGTGATGCCATCGGGATCGGTCAGGTAGATCGCCTCGCTGAACAGGTGGTCCGACGCACCGTACCGCTCCCCGATGGCGTCAAGATGCACGAGCAATCGCCCGAGGTCCGCGCGCGTCGGCAGCAGGATCGCGTAATGGTAGAGCCCCAGCAGACCGCGCGGCGGCACGCGGCGCAGACCGGATTGTTCGCGCAACGCCACCAACGCGTCCCCGTTCGCCGCGCCGTAGCGGCTCAATTCCGACTCGCTCCCGAGCGCGCGCAGACCGAGCACGCGCTCCAGCCACGCGCCGGCCCGGGCCCGGTCCGCAACGCGTAAGCGCACGGGGCCGAGCGAGCTGTCAGCCGGCAGCTGAGTCGACACACGAGGCTCCGCGTGAGGCGCGCGAATTCACTCGTGCACCGCCATCGTCATGACCGCGTGCACCGGTAGCGGCGCCAGCTTCTCGCGTCCACCGAGGCCGGTGAGCTCGATCACGAACAGCGCCGCGACCACTTCGGCCCTGAGCTGCCGCACGAGCTGTGTGGTCGCGAGCGCCGTGCCGCCGGTGGCGAGCAGATCGTCGACAATCACGGCCCGCTGCCCGGCCTTGAGCGCGTCGGCATGCAGCTCGAGCGTGTCCTCGCCGTACTCCAATGAATACACTTGGCGCACGGTCTTCCCCGGCAGCTTGCCGAACTTGCGCGCCGGCACGAACGGCACTTGCCAGTGCAGCGCCAGCGGCGCCCCGAACAGGAACCCGCGCGACTCGATCCCCACCACGGCGTCCGGCCGCGCCACCGCGGCGGCGAGCCGGTCGATGGTCGCCTTGAACGCCTCGGGCGAGTGCAGCAGCGGCATGATGTCCTTGAACCGGATGCCCTTCCTGGGGAAATCGGGCACCTCGCGGATGTGGTCCTCCAGGCGGATCATGCGTGTCTCCCGTGGCGACGACTCAATGCACCACCTCACCGTTCTCGCGATCGAGGTCGGCGAGGTCGATCGCGCGCCGCAGCTTGGCCAGCGCGCGCGATTCGATCTGCCGCACCCGCTCGCGTGAGATGCCGAAATGCTCGCCAGTCTCTTGCAGGGACCGCACCAGCCCGTCGTGGAATCCATAGCGGATGCGCAGCAACTGCTCCTCGCGTTGCGCTAGCGAGCGCAACAGCCGGTCGATCTTCTCGTGTTCGAGCTGCAGCTCGACCAGGCGTTCCACCGACATGGGGGCGCCACCCACGTCCTCGGCCGACAACTCCTCGAATGCGTCGATCCCACCGTGGTCGTCGAGCGACTTCATGCCGGAGAGCAGCGCGCGCAGGCGCTCGGCGCGCGCCGTCGAGATATCGAGCTCCAGCGCGATCTCCGACACCAGCGGCTCGCGCGCCAGTCGTGCGCGCAGCGTGCGTTCGGCCCGCACATAGCGATTGAGCTGCTGGAACATCTGCACCGGGATGCGCACCGCGCGCGATTGCTCGGCGAGTCCGCGCAGGATGGCCTGGCGGATCCACAGCGACGCGTAGGTGCTGAAGCGCAATCCCCGCTCCGGCTCGAACCGGTCCACGGCGTGGATGAGTCCGAGGTTGCCCTCCTCGATGAGGTCCAGAAACGGCAGGCCACGGTTGCGGTAGGCGCGTGCGACGTGCACGACCAGCCGCAGGTTGGCGAGGATCATGCGGCGGCGCGCGTCCTCATCGCCAGTGCGTGCCCGTGTCGCCGTCTCGAGAAGCTCGGCGTGCGCCATGAGCGGCACGCGGCCCATCTCGTTCAAGTACAGGTCGAGGATGTCGCGCTCGGGTTCGCCCGCCAGTTGGCGCAGGTCCAGCTTCGAGGCGGGATCCTCGGCGTCGTCCTCGGGCAGGCGCACACCGGCGGCCACGAGCCGCGCGCGAAACGCCTCGAACGCCTCGTCCTCGAAGTCCTGGTCCACGAGCAGCGCGTCGTAGTCCCGGCGCGACATCTCCCCTCGGGCGAGCGCTTCGCGTTGGGCCTCGACGAGGCGGTCAGCGAACTTGACGATGTCCGGCATGCCCATGGAATCACTACCCCGTGACGCGGAAGCCATCCGGGGCTCCCGCCGACTCGAACCACTCCTCGGCCGCACGCTCGACCCGGGCATGCCCCGGGCCCACGCGCAGCGCTTCCACGAACCGCAACAATTCCGGCTCTCGCCCGAACGCTTCCGCCTCGACCGCGCCGTCCGGCCGATTGCGAACCCAGCCGGCCACGCCCAGCTCGCCGGCCCGGCGGATGACGAACGCTCGGAACCCGACACCCTGGACCCGGCCGCTGACCACCACGCGTACCGCCCGCATGGCGTCAGGATGGACTCGCGAGCCAAGCGCCGCAACCAAAGACGAGAGCCGGAGGGCGATGGGCCCTCCGGCTATCTAGATGGTCGGGGCGAGAGGATTTGAACCTCCGACCCCCTGGTCCCGAACCAGGTGCTCTACCGGGCTGAGCCACGCCCCGACGCGTCGCGTACAAGTGGTGTTCGCAGGTTCTCCCGCGGAGCGGGGCACCCTAGCATAGGGTCCGAGCCCCTGCCAATCCTTGGCCCGCGCGCGCGGCGATGAGCTTGCAGCGCGGGCCGCGAGCTCAGGGTTCGAGTCCCCACTCGGCCATATCGGCACGCAGCGCGTGGTCGGTGAGCTCGAGTTGCAGTGGCGTCACGGACACGTAGCCGGCGTCGACACTGTGGAAATCCGTGCCTTCGTCGGGCCGCCACACCGGATCCTCGCCACCGATCCAGAAGTAGTCTCGGCCGCGTGGGTCGACCTTGCGCACGAGCGTGTCCGCGTAGACGCGCGTGCCGAGCCGCGTGACGCGCACTCCCTTGAGTTCCGCCGTCGAAAGATACGGCAGGTTGATGTTGAGCAACAGCCGCCGCGTGAGTCCGCGTTCGAGCACCTGGCGCACCAGCCGTCCCACCACGTCGGCCGGCTCGCGGAAGTCGGTGGGCTCCCGCGTCACCAGCGACGCGGCCACGCCGGGCACACCCTGCAGCACGCCCTCGATGGCGGCCGCGACGGTGCCGGAATAGAACACGTCCTCGCCCATGTTGGGGCCGTGATTGATGCCCGAGACCACCAGGTCGGGCGTGGCGCCGAGCTCGCCGTGGAACGCCACCAGCACACAGTCGGTGGGCGTGCCATCCACGCTGTAGGAGTCCTCGGCCACCTCGTGGATGCGCAGCGGCCGGTGCAGCGTCAGCGCCTGCGAGGTCGCGCTCTGGTTCCTGTCGGGCGCCACGGTGATGACGCGCCCAAACGGGCTCAGCACGCGGCGCAGTTGCGCCAGCGCGGGCGAGGCGATGCCATCATCGTTCGTGAGCAGGATGCGCATCAGCGTTCCCGCGGCCGCGGTCGCGGTTCGAACGTGAGCCGCAACATCATGCCGATGATCCGCGGCACATCGCGCGTCGGGCTCAGGTGGCTGACCTCGTCGCCGTAGACGGTGGGGATCTCGACGTGCGCGACGTTGAACCCGAGCCGCGCCGCACGCACAGCCATCTCGGTCTCGACCTCGTAGCGACTCGCGCGCACCGGCGTGCGCTGCAACACCTCGCGGCGGTAGAGCCGATAGCCGCACTGGCTGTCGGCGATCTTCTGCCCGGCCAGAGCCGAGCACCACGCGGACGAGAAGCGGTTCGCGAACCGGCGCGCCGGCGGCATGTCGGGTGTGATCGCGCGCGCCCCCAGCACCAGGTCCGCTCCGGCTTCGGCCGCCGCGACGAACGCCGGCAGGCACGCCGGCGGATGCTGGCCATCGGCGTCGAGAGTGACCACGGCGTCGAACTCCCGCAGCTGATGGAATCCCGCGAGCAACGCGTGCCCCTTCCCGCGATTGGCGGCGAACGAATGCACGTCGGCACCGAACTGGCGTGCCACCTCGGCGGTGGCGTCGCGCGAACCGTCGTCCACGACCAGCACGTGCGGCCGCGACGGGAGTGCCCGCAGCCCGAGCAGCACTTCGCCGAGCTGGGCGGCGGCCTGGTAGGCGGGCACAAGCGCGGCGACGGTCAGAGGGCTCATCGCGCTGTGGCTCCCGGTGGGGGTTCCGGGATCCCACGCGACTGCGGCGTGGGGCCCGGAGAAAGTATGGTCGGGGCGACTGGATTTGAACCAGCGACCCCCTGCACCCCATGCAGGTGCGCTACCGAGCTGCGCTACGCCCCGACCGGGACTGTGAAGTGGGTGCAAGAACGGGTGGCGAAGATAGCCGGGGTGTCGCGGGCGCGCAACATGACGGCAGTTCTGCTGCGCCAGCAGCTCAGCGACCGCCCGCTCCCGCAGGTTCGCGCTTGAGCTTCGCGGCCAGCGTGCGCAGCTCTTCCTTCACTTCGATCACGAGCAGCTTGCGGTCGGCTTCGCTGAACGCCAGTTCGACCTGCGGCTCGTCGAGCTTGCGATCATCGAGCAGCGTGCGCCGCGCGCCGGCGATGGTATAGCGCCGGTCGTACAGCAGCTCCTTGATGCGTAGCAGCAGGCGGACTTCCTCGGGACGATACATGCGATTGCCGGCACGGTTCTTCTTCGGACGCAGCATGCTGAACTGCGTCTCCCAGTAGCGCAGCACGTGCGGTTTCACGGCGAGCATGTCGCTCACCTCGCTGATCGAGCGATACAGCTTGCTCTCTGGATCCTGGACGGTCTTGCGAGACGCCAAGTCGCCCCCCCTCCCTCGACGCGCTGCCCGCACCGGCGGGCGGCGCCGTCGTGTTCATGCTTCGCGCTTGAGATCGCGCGTCATGAGTGCCATGAGCGCTGTCTGGGGATCGCGTCCCTCGAACAGCGCGCACACCTGCTCCGTGATCGGCAACTCCACGCCGCGCTGCCGACCGAGGTCGCGGGCGGCGCGCGCCGTGTGGACTCCCTCGGCCACCATCACCATGGCGCCGAGGATCTGCTCGAGCGACTCGCCCCGCCCGAGCCGTTCCCCCACGTGCCGGTTGCGGCTGTGGCGGCTCATGGCGGTGGCGATGAGATCGCCCATGCCGGTGAGCCCCGAGAACGTCTCGCGC
>JAYVCN010000020.1:0-5007 GCA_043749875.1 Candidatus Eiseniibacteriota bacterium
CGTGTACGAGATCTTCGAGCAGTACGACTTGATCGTCGACGGCACCGACAACTTCGCCACGCGCTACCTGGTGAACGATGCGTGCGTGCTCGCGCGCAAACCCAATGTGTATGGCAGCATCCTGCGTTTCGAGGGCCAGGCCAGCGTGTTCGATGCTGCGCACGGGCCCTGTTACCGCTGCATCTTCCCCGAGCCGCCGCCGCCGGGTGTGGTGCCGAGTTGCGCCGAGGCCGGCGTGCTGGGCGTGCTGCCGGGCGTGATCGGCTCCATCCAGGCCACCGAGGCCATCAAGCTGCTGCTCGGTGTCGGCGATTCGCTGATCGGGCGGCTGCTGCTGTATGACGCGCTCGAGATGCGCTTTCGCGAGTTGAAGCTCAAGCGGGATGCGCGCTGCCCGGTGTGCGGCGAGAGCCCCACGATCCGCGAGCTGATCGACTATGAGGACTTCTGCGGCACCAAGCCGCGCGCCGCGACCAAGTCCGACGTCTCGGCCCGCGAGCTGGCCGAGGCGCTTTCGCGCGGCGATGACGTGCTCATCGTAGATGTCCGCGAGCCGCACGAGCTGGCGATCGCTCACTTCCCAGGCGCGCTGCACGTCCCGCTCGGTACGCTGTCCGCGAAGACGCACGAGCTGCCCACCGCGCGCACGCTGGTGCTGGCGTGTCATCACGGCCAGAGGAGCCAGCGTGCGCTCGAGCTGCTGCGCGAGAAGGGCTTCACGCGCTTGAAGAACCTGACCGGTGGCATCGACGCATGGTCGCGCGAGGTGGACAGCACCGTGCCCCGCTACTAGCTTCTCGGAACCACCGACTTGCGTTCATGGAGGAACTGCTCATGACCCCCGCCATCCGCCGCGTCACCCTGCTGGCGCTCATCACCCTCGCGCTTGCCGCCGGCGGCTGCGCCGTGAATCCCGTCACCGGCAGGAACGAGATCTCGCTGGTCACGCCCGCGCAGGAGGCGGCGCTCGGGCGCGAGGGCTACATCGTGGCCGCCGCGGAATACGGCGTGTACGACGACGCGGCCGTCGCGGCTTATGTGGACAGCGTCGGCCGCAGGGTGGCGCGCGCGAGCGAGCTGCCCGACCTGCCGTGGCGC
The DNA here is from genome assembly GCA_043749875.1 of Candidatus Eiseniibacteriota bacterium. Lineage (GTDB taxonomy): Bacteria > Eisenbacteria > RBG-16-71-46 > RBG-16-71-46 > RBG-16-71-46 > JAIOPA01. The sequence continues at coordinate 1,099 of JAYVCN010000020.1, forward strand.
TTCACCGTGCTCGACGACCCGGTCGTGAACGCGTTCGCCATGCCGGGCGGCTACATTTACGTGACGCGCGGGCTGCTCGCGCACATGCAGAGCGAGGCGCAACTGGCGGGGGTGCTCGGTCACGAGATCGGCCACGTCACGGCGCGGCATTCGGCCAAGCAGATCACGCAGCAGGAGCTGTCCGGGCTCGGGATGGGGATCGCTTCCGCCGTGTCGCCGACGTTCAAGCGCTACAGCACCACCGCCGAGCAGGCGCTCGGGCTGCTCATGCTCAAGTACTCGCGCGACAACGAGTCGCAGGCCGACGAGCTGGGCGTGCGCTACGCCGCGGTGTCGGGCTACGACCCGCGCGAGATCCCGGCCACCTACCACACGCTGCAGCGCATCTCCGCGGCCTCCGGGCAATCGATGCCCAACTTCATGTCCACGCACCCGGACCCGGGCCAGCGCGAGGAGAAGACCACCGCGCTCGCCGCCAAGGCCGCCGAGGGCCGCGCCAACATGATCGTGCGCCAGCGCGGCTACCTGGAACACGTGCGCAGCCTCGTCTATGGCGAGAACCCGCGCTACGGTTGGTTCGAGGGCACGCACTTCTATCACCCCGTGCTCGGGCTCGAGATGACGTTCCCCTCGGGCTGGCAGACCTCGCACACGCATTCCGCGCTGACCGCGGCGGCACCGAACCAATCGGGCATGCTGCAGATGACGCTGGCGCGTGACGCGGCCGGAAAATCGCCGGGTGACTACCTGGTGGGGCTCACCACCGAGGGCAAGATCGTCGGCTCGCGCGGTGGGCCGGAGACGCTGGGCAACTGGCCGGCGTGGGTCGGCACGCTGACCGTTGCCGACGGCCAGGGCCAGCAGTCCACGCTGGCGGCGGCGTTCGTGCGCGTCACACCCGACGTGCTGCTTCAGTTCCTCGGCCGCGGCAAGGCGCCGGGCGATGCCGGCGAGCGGCAAGCGTTCGAAAGCATCCGCTCGATAACGACGCTCACCGATCCGGCGCGCGGTATGGTGCAGCCCGCGCGCATCCGCGTGCAGCCGCTGAACACCGCAGGCGCGTTCCGGGGCGTGTACGCGAGCCTCGGCGGCAACCTGATCCCGGTCGAGGAGGCCGCGATCATGAACGGCGTCGAGCTCGACGAGAACGTCATGAAGGGCCAGTGGCTCAAGCTCGTGGACAAGGTGAAGCGCCCGTGACGGGGTACGGGAGACACGTCAGGATATCGTGTCCCGGAAATGTCCAGTCGGTTGCTCACGCTCGCGTTGCGACGACGCTCGCAAATTCGTTCACAACCGGGTTGACAACGTGCTGATGCCACTTTAGGTTGCCTCGCGACCATGACCAAGCTCATCGCGAGTGTACTCGTTCTCATCTGCCTCGTGACCGCCAGCGTGGCGCTCTCTCAATCGTTCAACGTGCGAATGGGGGCCACCAAGGGACCGGTGCAGCCCATCAATTTCAGCCACAGGATCCACGCGGGCGTGAACCAGATGGACTGCAAATATTGCCACTACGGCGCCGCCAATTCCGTGTGGGCGAACATCCCGGCCGTCAGCACGTGCATGGGCTGCCACAAGATCGTGGCCACCGACAAGCCCGAGATCGTGAAGCTCACGGGTTACTTCGACCGGGGCGAGCAGGTGCCGTGGGTCAAGGTGCATTACCTGCCCGATCACGTGAAGTTCAATCACAAGCGTCACGTGCGCGCTGGCATCGCGTGCCAGCAGTGCCACGGGCCGGTCCAGACCATGGACCGCGTGTATCAGTACAGCTCGCTCAAGATGGGCTGGTGCGTGACCTGCCACCGCAACAACCTCGACAATCCCAACTTCCCGGCCAGCATGGACTGCCTGGTCTGCCACCACTAGGGGCGTGATGTCCGACTCTGTGGTCTTTCAACGTCGCGACTTCCTGAAGCTGGTGGGCGTCGGCATTGCCGGCGTCAGTGCCGGTTGCGCCGCTCCGCCTGCCGAGAAGCTGATCCCGTACCTGATCGCGCCCGAGGACATCCTGCCGGGCGTGCCCTACTACTACGCGAGCGTGTGCCGCGAGTGCCCCGCCGGCTGCGGCCTCGTGGTGCGCACGCGCGAGGGCCGCGCGATCAAGCTCGAGGGCAATACCGCGCACCCGCTCGGCGAAGGTGGTTTGTGTGCACGTGGTCAGGCCGGGCTGCAGGGCCTGTACGACCCCGACCGCGTGAAGACGCCACTGGTGAAGGACGGGGCGGGCTGGAAGCCCGTGACATGGGAAGCCGCACTGGCGTTGGTCGGCGGGAAGCTCGCGGCGGCCAAGGGCAGGACCATCCTGCTCACGGGTCACGAGACCGGCACGCTGCGCACGCTCGCGGGTGAGTTCGCGTCGGCACAGGGCGGCCGGCACGTGATGTGGGAGCCGTTCGGCTACGAGGCGATTCGCGCCGCAAATCGTGCGACGTTCGGCATCGACGCGGTGCCGCGCTACGACGTTGCCGCGGCGCGCTGCGTGGTCGCGTTCGGCGCCGACTTCCTCGAGACGTTCGTGTCTCCGGTCGCACAGGCGCGCGGGTTCGCCGCCATGCGCGCGAAGCGGGAGGATGGCGGCGGGCATCTCGTCACCGTCGAGCCGCGCCTGTCCACGACGGGTGCGAGCGCCGACGAGTGGGTGGCGGCCAAGCCGGGCACGGAGTTCGCGCTGGCGTTGGGGATCGCGCACGTCATCGTGGCCGAGGGATTGGGCAGCGCCGCGGCCGAGCGCGCGGCATTGAAGGGCGCGCTCGATGCGTGGACGCCCGAGGCGGTGCAGGCGCAGACCGAGGTGCCGGCCGAGACCATCACGCGGCTGGCGCGGTTATTCACCAAGTTCGGCGCCAGCCTCGCGGTCGCGGGCGGCATCAGCACGCAGGGCACGCAGGGCACGGCGCTGGTCGCGGCTGTCAATGTGCTGAACCACGTCGCAGGCAACATCGGCCGCACGGTCAAGTTCGATCGCACGCTCGATCTGTCTGGCCTCGCCACGTTCGCGCAGCTCGCGGACGAGCTGAAGGCCATGGCCGACGGCAAGGTCGACGTGCTGGTGGTGAACGGCGCGAATCCCATTTACGCCACGCCGGAGTGGGCGGGAGCGAAGGCGGCGCTGGCGAAGGTGCCGTTCAAGGTGGCGTTGTCGAACGTCTGCGACGAGACGACCGTGGCATGCGACGTGATCCTGCCCGTCTCGCACACGCTCGAGAGTTTCGGCGACGCATGGTCCGCGCGCGGCGTCTACTCGCTGCAGCAGCCGGCCATGAAGCGCCTGCCGATGTTTGACTCGCGCCCGACGGGCGACGTGTTGATCGCGCTCACCAAGGCCGCGGGCGGCGGCGCCAAGTTGCCCGACAGCTACCACGACTACCTGCGCGAGCAATGGAAGGCGATGCACGCGCGCTTTGGCAAGGGCCGCGACTTCGAGACGTTCTGGAGCGAGTCGCTGAAGGCCGGCGGCGTGTGGGAGGACGTCACGGCACCGGCGACGCGCTGGACGGGCACGCCCGCGTTCGCGGCGTCCGAACGCAGCGGCGAGGGCGAGTTCGCACTCGTGCTCACGCCGTCGATGAACTTCTACGACGGGCGGAGCGCGAATAAGCCGTGGCTGCAGGAGTTGCCCGACATGACGAGCAAGACGGTGTGGGGCTCGTGGGCCGAGCTCCACCCCGATACCGCGGCCAAACTCGGGATCAAGCAGGGCGAGCCGGTGAAGGTCGAGACCGCCGCGGGCTTTGTCGAGGTGCCCGCATACATCTACGCCGGCATCCGCAAGGACACCGTCGCCATCGCGCTTGGCCAGGGCCACACGGCTTACGGTCGCTACGCGCAGGGCCGCGGCGTCAATGCCGTCTCGCTCGTGCCGCAGGCGACCGATGCGGCGTCGGGAGCGCTGGCCTACCAGGG
>JAYVCN010000021.1:0-8132 GCA_043749875.1 Candidatus Eiseniibacteriota bacterium
ACCGCACGCACCGCATCGGCCAGAACCGCACGGTGATCGCCTACCGGCTGCTCATGCAGGGCACGATCGAGGAGAAGATCTGGGAGCTGCAGCAGCGAAAGACCGGGCTCGTGAATGACGTGCTCGGCGAGGACGGGTTCGCGAAGGCGCTGGATCGCGAGGCGCTGGAGTATCTGTTCGGGGAGGGGTGAGGGGGCAGGGCGAAGCGCGCCGGTTCTGGCTCCGGCTTGAACCGGCACCCATGCTGACAGAACGCCTCGACAGGGATTAGTCTCGGGACGCCATGATCGCCTACCCTGCACTTCCTGTCACGCCCGCCGTGCTGAGCTGGGCACGCGCAGAAAGCGGTTACGGGTTGGCCCGCGTCGCGTCCCGACTGGGCGTGAAGGAAGCGCGAGTCCGCGCGTGGGAGAATGGCGAACGCCAGCCGACCCAGCACCAGCTCGAGGAACTCGCCAAGTTCCTGCGTCGGCCACTCGGCATCTTCTTCCTCCCCCGTCCACCGCAACTCTCGCCACTCGGCGCCGAGTACCGGCGGCTACCCGGTGTCGCCCCCGGGCAGGAATCCCCGGAACTCCGCATCGCGCTGCGTCAGATGCTCTCGCGTCGGGAGAACGCCCTGAATTTCATGGAAGAACTTGGCGAAAGCCTCGCGCCCTTTGAGCTCCGAGCCCATCTGCGCGAGTCCGCGGCCGAGGTCGGGGCGCGGCTGCGTGCGGCCACAGGTGTCGACCTCGCAACCCAGTTCGCGTGGCAGAACGAGTGGCGCGCGTGGGCCGGGTGGCGTGCCGCCATCGAGGATATGGGAGTGTTCGTCTTCCTCTTCCCCGGCGTAGGCTTGGAGGAGGCGCGTGGTCTCGCCATGCTTCACGACCAGCTTCCGGTCGTGGCGATCAACAGCAAGGAGATGCCCGAGGCGCGGAGCTTCACTCTTTTCCATGAACTCGTTCACGTGATGCTCGCCGCGGGCGAGGAGGAACTCCCCGCCATCCGAGAACGGCGGCCGGCTCGGGAATGGGCCGAGGTTGAGCGATTCGCCGAGAGCGTGGCGAGCCATGCCCTGGTGCCGGAGTCAGCCCTTCGCGACGCCCTGCCCACCCGCGCCACCGATCTGTCCTGGGACATCGCGGCGGTACGCTCGCTGGCGCGACGGTTCCGGATCTCGTCCCTTGCCATGGCCACGAGGCTCCGCGAATCGGGCGTCATGACCTGGACCAAATACAACGCATGGCGCAGAGCATGGCAGGAGTACGTCACGACGCTTCGACCACGTCGGGGCGGGTTCGCGACACCCGTCGAGAAGGCTGTGAATCGGGCGGGACGCCCGTTCGCTGCACTCGTGCTCGAGGCATTGGCCGCCAATCGCATCACGTCGGTGGACGCGGCGAGACATCTCGACCTCAAATTCGAACACTTCGAGCAACTGGGCGAGCACCTGCGCGAGGGCGCTGTCCGCCCCGGCACGGACGAGTGAGGTCGGCTTGTCCGGGATCTACTCGATCGACTCCAGCTCGCTCATGGACTGGCAAGCACGGCACTACCCCGTCGATGTCTTCGTCGGGCTCGCGGGACGGATGGATGGCTTGGTAACGGCCGAGCGATTGGTAGCTCCTGCCCTGGTCCGCGAGGAACTCGACAAGGTCGGCACCGCGAGTCTCAAACAATGGACGGATGATCACGCTGAGATCTTCGTGCGCACCGGCGACCTGTTAGCGCATGCCAACGTCCTTCAGGGCCAATTTCCCGGACTGCTCGACCCGAAGTCCGAATTCGAGGAGGCTGACGCATACGTGATTGCATTGGCCCGAATGAGCGATGGCATTGTGGTGACCGAGGAGACGCCTGCGTCGGAGAAGCGTAATCCACGACGAACGCACTTCATTCCCGACGTGTGCCGGGATCTTGGCGTCCCTTGCATCAATCTGCTGGGGCTGATGAGGCGCGAGGGGTGGAGGTTCTGAGGTTGTCGTCAAGAATGCAGGCGAGATTGTCGCGAAAACGCTGAAACAATGCCGACCCCCAGGCGACGACCATCGTCGCCTGGGATTTTCAGGAGGGGAACAACTCATTGCAAGCCAACCCTCCGTTCTGGCGCGAGCAGTGCGACGCCGCTCGCGGCATCAAGGAAAGTTTCGGAACGCAGAAGGCGCTCGGGTATCTGCTGGGCGAGAAGCTGCTCAACTTCCTGCGCGCATCGAACTCCCACCCCGAGCTCGCGGCCGAACTGCCCGGCTTCGTGAAGGAGATCCGGGACATCTTCGAGCCCTACGAAATGCGCACGTACCTCACAAACGTGCGGCGCCTCGGTGCGCTGGGACACGTCATGGGCGATGAGCAGTTCGAGGAGTTCCGGGCGGCTGGCGCGGTCGCGGAAGACATCGTCACGGCAGCCGAGGACGTGCTGTACGTCGAGCGGATGAAGGCGCTCCTGCTCGATAGCGCGTAGGCATCACAGTGCACGCCGCCGCGCCTCGCTCGCCGCGAGCCCGGGATGCTCACCGACGACGCCGCGTCACCTCCAGCTTGAGCCTCGTCCGCCGCGGGAGCGCCGTCTTGCTGCGCGGCGCGTCGGCGGACGCGGGCAGGTACCAGCCGCCGTGGAACGAGAGGTTGGGTTCGGCCAGATTGAACGCCTCGGGATCGAACGAGCCGCCCACCCAATCCACGAGCCTGGCGTGATCGGGATGCCTGGGGCTCGCCAGCGCCGTGAGCAGGTGGGCATAGCCGCCCGGACCGCCGCAGTCCTCTGGCGGGCAGGCGCGCTCGCCGTGGGTGACGTACGGATACTTGCCTGCGGGGTCGGGCTCGAGCACCTGTTCCAGCACAACGTCGTGCCGCCAGCCGTCGCCGAAGTCGTAGGTGTAGACGAGCTGGTCGCCGGCGACGCGGAGCACGTCGCCGAGCACTGCCTGCTTCTCGTTCTTCCGTGCCGTGAACTCGCGGTCCGGCACGCCATAGGTCTGGCCAGACACTTGAAACTCGTGCAGGTGACTGTCGGTCCAGCCCATCACCCTCTGGAGCACTTGATGAAGCTTCGCCAGCGTGATGTGGCTCCGCACATGCACGCGACGCCAGACCGCTGGTTCCACGTAGCGCAGCGTGACCTTGAGCTCCAGGATGCTCGTGTCGAGCCGCGGTCCGCGCCGGCGCGGCGCTGCGGGCTGCACCACTTCAGCCGCGCTCCGCCTCGCGGGCACGGCAACATCGTGCGCGGCGAGTGGATCGAGGCCCAGCGCCTGCCACAGCCGGCTCACGTCGTAGCGCTCGGACTCGGGCTTCCCGCTCTCGCGAATCTCCAGCTCCTTCAAGAGCGCGAGGAGTCGCGGCCGCAGCACGGCGCTGGCCGCCGCCTGCCGCGGCGTGTGGCCGCCGAGCGCGGGGATCTGTTCGTCGAGCCAGTGGTCATAGTGACGCGCGACCACCTGCCGCATCATCTCCTGAACCTCGGCCGGCGGCGGTGCCTCGGCCTTCCGCGAGCGCGGTGCGGGCGGCGGGTTCTTGAGCAAGTCATCGAGCTCGCGGACGTCGCGGAGCCGATGCTCGAGCAGCGCACCCGCTGCCTGCTCGATGCGCCGCCGGAGCGCGTCGGCGCGTGCGACGGAGTTGGTCTCCACGAGCAGCTGCGCGCCTTTGAACACCGCGCGGCCGACGACCGTATTGTCCCAGCTCTTGTGCAACTTGTTTCCCGAGCGGGTGAACAGGATCTCATCGCCGCCGTCGGTCTGGTTGTGGTCCGCCCCTTCGATGCCGGCGAGCAGCGCCAGCAACTCGTCGCGCTTGGCATCGCCCAGGTCGAAGTGATCGGTACAGAGGACGAGCGGATCGCCGTCGGTGTTGCGCATGACCCGCGGCCCCATGGCACGTAGATCGCCCTCGAGCACGGCGTCCCGCCAGGCTCTGACGAGGGCGAGCTGCGCTTCGGGCGATCGCAGGCGTTCGAGTGGCACGGCACGCGTGCGCACGCGCAGTGCGCGCTTGAGTGCGGCCAGCGCACCGGCGGCCTCGGCCGGCAGGAGCATGCGTGGGTGGAGGCTCGCGAACACGCTCAGCTCCGGGTAGTTAACGACCGACGCCAGCACCGCGCCCCAGCGTTGGAGCGTGCGTGTGCCGCGCACCTCGTGCACGAATCGCGTCGTGTGCGTGAGCAGGTCGAAGAGCTCCGCCCCCACGCCCGGCTCGACGCTGCGCACTTCCCATATCGAGACGTACGCGGCCAGGTTGCAAGTGAGCGCTTCGTGTTCGGCCGCGGAGAGCCGTGGGGCGAGTTCCGCGAGGAACTGCTCCGCTGGCGGCGTGCCGTCGTGCGGATAGTGGTAGACCAGCCACGGGAGCAGGAACTGGAATTCGTTTTCCTCGGGCGGTTCGGCAGCGGCGACCGCCGCGATGGCGAGCCGAGGCCAGCCACGACCGAATCGGCGCTCGGCCCACGCCAGCACGCGCTCGAACACCGCTCGTTCGGTGGCGTTACGCACATGCGCCAGCCGGCCGGTCTCGGTGGTCGCGGGCTCAGCCTGACCGAGGCAACATTGCTTGTACTTCTTGCCACTGCCGCACGGGCAGGAGTCGTTCCGACCTGGAGGGGACATGCGAACCCGGCTGGCTTGGACTGGGGAAGGGCGACTGTGGCGAGGGGGGGCGGCGACCGGATGAAGTTACCATGCGGGAACGGTGGGCGGGCATGCGGATGTGCGGAGCGCGCCGCTCGGGCGTGATCTGGATTGAAGCCGGTCGGAGGCGGGCTTTACAGCTTGAACGGCCGCAGCCCGGCCGGTGCACTGCCCCCGGCAGGCGGGAGCCGGGCGTCGGAGCCGGCAGCGGTCAGCGCGGCGCGAACTGCTGGAGCGTCTTCTCCGCCAGCTTGTCGAACGCCCGCACGCACAGCTCGAGGTGCTCCTCGAGCGTGTCCTCGATCTTGTTGTGGCTGATGCCGTACAGGCTCTGCACGAACATCATCACCGTGGGCACGCCGGCGCGCGCCACTTCCGCGGCGTCGTGCAGCGGTCCCGAGGGCAGGCGGTGCACCTTGCCGCAGGTCTCGACGATCGCCTCCTCGCAGAGTCGGAGCAGCCGCGCGTCGAAAAGAACCGGCTCGATGTTCCACAGCCGCTCCCACGCCACCTCGACGTTCCCCTCACGCGCGAAACGCTCGCTCGCCGCGCGCGCGTCCGCCAGCGAGGCGGCCAGCACCGCACCGTCGAGGTGCCGCTGGTCGAGCGTGATCCGGCAGTCCTCGACCACGCTGGTCACGATGCCGGGCTTGGTCGTGCACGAGCCGATCGTGCCGACCCCGCCATGCCGGCCCGTGATCTCATAGACCTCGGGGCTCATCCGTGCGGCGGCGAGGAACGCGTCGCGACGGCGATTCATGGGCGTACTTCCCGAATGCGCGGCCTGCCCGTGGAATGTGATCGCGTGGCGCTCCACGCCGAACGTGCCCAGCACCACGCCGAGCGGCAGTCCCAGGTCCAGCAGCACCGGGCCCTGCTCGATGTGCAGCTCGAGGTAGGCGGCGGCGTGCTCGAGCTCGCGATGGCTGTCCTTCACGCGCTCGAAGTCCACGCCGACCGCGGCCAGCGCGTCCGGGAGCCGCACGCCGTCTCGGTCCACGAGCCGGCGCGCCTCGTCGAGGTCGAGGTTGCCGGAGCAGGCGGATGAACCGAACAGGCTCTTGCCGAAGCGCGCGCCCTCCTCGTCGGCCCAGTCCACGAGCCGCACCGTGAGCGGCGGCATGTGGTCGTATTGCGCGTCGATGCGGCGCAGCAGCTCGAGCCCGGCGAGCACATTCAGGCAACCGTCCAGCCAGCCGCCATTCGGGACCGAGTCCATGTGGCCGCCGATCAACAGTGCCTGTTCGGAACGGCCCCGAAGCGTGCTCCACAGGTTCCCCGCGGCGTCCACGTGCGTCTCCACGGGGAGGCTTGCGAGTTTCGCGCGCAACCACTCGCGCGACTTTACCCACATGGGCGTGAACGCCACGCGCTGCGCGCCGTTCGCGTCGGCGGTGAGCCGGCGGAGCTCCTGCAGCTCCGCGATGGTGCGGCGAGGGTCGAGTGAGTTGGTCATGGGCGTCCGGAGCGCGTCACTTCGCCAGTTCGAACAGGTACTGCACGAACGACAGCACCGCGCCGTCGAAGCCCTGCACGTTCGGGTTCGAGGACTCGATGACGTAGTACTCGTCCGGTGCGTGCGCGCCGCTGCCGTGGCCGAGCCCGAAATGGCCGGAGGCAAGCTTCAAGGGCTCGCCCGTGAACACGTAGCCCGGGTACGAGCCCGCATTGCGCGGCCACAGCACCGGCTCGATCCCGGCGCGCTTCAAGACGGCGACCTGCGTCTGGATCAGCCGCGACGACGCCGGCGTGTTCGTCGGGTCGTAGCCACCCGTGACGTTCACCTCGAGGTCGCCGAAGCCGTGCGCCGCGAGGTGCGCCTTCAAGGCCGCGACCGCGTCGTCCTTCTTCATGTCCGGCACGAGGCGCATGTCGATCTTCGCCACGGCGCGGTGCGGCAGGATCGTCTTGCCGCCCGGTCCTGTATAGCCGCCCACCAGGCCCTCGATGTTCACGGTGGGCTGCGACTCGAGCCGCTCGTTCGCCTGCAGCCACGGCAGGTCGTCGATCCAGTGCTGCACCGAGAGCGACTTCTTGGAGTTCGCCTCGCTCCTGCGCTTCGACGCCTCGGCGATCATCGCGCGCTCCTCGTCGGAGAGCGGGCGCGGCTTCGGGTAGTTGTCGATCGTGATCGTGTTGCCGTCCGCGGAGACCAGCGTGTCGAGCGCCTTGATCAGGTGCCACGCCGGGCTGTCGACCATGGCCTTGAGCGACGAATGGATGTCCTTGGCTGGCCCGCGCCCCCACTTCTCCCCGCTCGAGACCAGCTCCAGCTCGACCACGCCCTTGGCGCCGAGGCCCACCGTGACCACGCCGTCGAGATCCTGCGATGCCGCCGGCATGAACACGCCGACACACTTGCGCAGCGCCGCCTCGACCTCGGGCCGGTGCACGAGCTGTCCGATGTGCGGCGAGCCGATCTCCTCCTCGCCCTCGGCGACCAGCACGAGGTTCACAGGCAACTTCTTGCCCGCGCCGCGAATGGCGTGCAGCGCGGCGAGGAACGCCGCCTCGGGACCCTTCTGGTTCACCGCGCCGCGGCCCACGATCACCTTGCCGAAGCCCGGCTTGTCCACGAGCCGCGCCTCGAGCGGCGGCGAGGTCCACTCGGCCGGGTCGAACTGCTTCACGTCGTACATGAAGTAGAGCCCGATCGTCTTGGCCGCGCCGGCATCGAGCGTGGCGAACACGCCCGGCTTGCCGTCGGTGGACAGGATCGAGGCCTTCTGGAAGCCGGCATCGCGCAGGAGCTGCGCCATTCGCTCGGCACCTGCGGCGGAGTTGAGGCTCTCGGCCGCGATCGACGGCAGCGCGATCCAGTCTTGCAGTCGCTTCACGGCCTCGTCGTGCCGGGTCGCGATCTCGCGCTGGAACGGCGCCCACTCGTTGCTGGGCATGCCGGCCCCCTGCGCGAGTTTCGGGTCAACGGCCGTGACGAGCGCGAGGGCGAGTATCAGGAGGTTCGCGCGGCGAACGATGGGCGGCATGCTTCCTCCACGAAGCTGGCGATGGGGATCGATTGAGGCCGTGTGCAGAAGCAAGCCCCCGGCCGGGCAAGAGCGGACGGGCAGTCTACGCCTCGGGAAAGACGGGGTACCAGAGCGCAGATCGAGGTGCCTGGGCGCCCGCCGGATCTGGGCCCGGCGCTCGCGCTCTATCGCTCGCCGCGGCTCGCCCCCCCACCTTCACGCTCGACCACGCCCTGGGGAGGTCGCATACTGGATCGCGCCCGGAGGGGACACGCCCCGCTCTTGCTTCACTCGCCGCCGCTCAGGGAGGATTCGTCGCCATGCGCTACCGACTCGGTTCATTCATGCCACGCCCCGGCTCCAGCGACTTCGAGGACTTGCTCACTTCCGAGCATCTTGGGGCTGCGATGACGCGCGCCCTGGAGGAGATGCTCCGGTTCCGGCTGTCTCGAGCAACCCCCGGACCACTTCCCGATCTTCTGGACACTGTCGGCCCCGGGCACCCCGACCGTCCGTGGGTCGAAGCCGTGCACAATCGCCTGCACGGGCTGCGCCG